>NZ_SELU01000005.1:0-125885 GCF_006861605.1 Pseudanabaena sp. UWO310
AACCTGCGGCGCACGCGCAGCGTGCGCCGCAGGTTTTAGGGTTTTATATTTAATTAAGCCCACTTACTTAGTCAAGCGATTAATACATAAACCCCAAAATAGTGTTGCCGCGCTCCGCGCGGCAACACTATTTTGGGGTTTATGTCCTGATACAGTTGACGACAGTTATAAGAGCTTGCCTAGATTATTTTGCTTGCAAATTACCGAAATATTGCCAGAAATATTGAACTAAAAGAGATTATGCGAGTCTTGTAGAGTATGGTACAATCGCGCCCAATTTCCTTATTCCCGCTACCTTCGGCTAGCAAGTATATGAGACTCCCCACACACACAACCCCTCTTCGTAGCCTTGCCTTTGGGCTAGCCTCGCTCTTGAGTGTTAGCGCGAATCTGCTAATTAACTTTAACAGTGCCAGCAATGCTCAGTCTTTCCCCAATGATTCCGTAACAGTCACACCCGTAAGCGCTGGCGCTCAGTACCTCGTATATTTACCAAATGTAGCCAATGTTAAACAGGCAAAGGTATTAGCTCCCGATGCATTTATCAGCCGCCTAGACACGGGTGAGCAAGTCGTACAGTTAGGACGCTTCAATAACTTAAATCTAGCGCAACGTCGAGCCGCCCAGTTCAGTCAAGCAGGACTCGCCCCCCAAATCAAAACCGTCCAGAGTAAATTGGCGACTGTTCCTAGTAACACCGTTCAGCCTATAACACCTACTTCTTCCGCGCCAATCCCCGTCGAGTCAGTCCCCATTCAGACAACTCGCACCGATGCCCTGCCCAATGTACCAGGATCAGAGCTGCCGAGCAACCAAAGCAACGCGATCGAGATCGTGCGATCGCCACAACCAGTTTCTCAGCAAAGCCAACCGATCCCCATTCAGAATGCCAATCAGCCGATCGCCAGTCAAGGTATCGTCAATACCTCGCAACTTCGCTATTTCGTGATTATTCCCACAGGACAAACCTCAGAATTACAGCGCGTACAAGCGATCGCCCCCAGCGCCCAGCTACGTTCTTCCTATCGCGGTACTTATATCGAAGTTCAAGGCTATCCCGATCGCCCTAGCGCCGAAACCCTCAACCTGACTATTCGTCGTCAAGGATTTGACAGTCGAGTAGTGTTTTTCTAGCGTAAATGGCGAAACAGTGCGGCAATTTCAGACCTCCTCGCTCTGGAATTTACCGAACCGTGTCGATTAGTGACATAATGTATGGGAAAACTTAGGATACAACTGATACTGCTATGTCAGAGGGAAAAGGATTTGGCTTTGGTTTAGGCAAAATGAAAGAAGCCTTCCAAAAAGCCCAGCAAATTCAAGAAGGCGCTAAAAAGCTGCAAGAAGAATTAGATCAACTGCGCCTAACGGGTGAATCGGGTAGTGGTTTGGTGAAGGTAACTCTAAGCGGTAACCAAGAGCCTCAAAGCGTAGAAATTGCTCCTGAAGCTTTGAATGAGGGGGCAGAGGTTTTATCAGACTTGGTACTCGCCGCCCTTAAGGATGCCTATCAACTTTCTACGGGTACGATGAAACAAAAGATGGAAGATCTTACTGGTGGTTTAGGTTTACCCGCAGGCTTCTAACGGTTTAAGAAGCGTGCGAGGCTCGCTTCTTAAATTAGACTAGGAATTTTACTTGATATTTTTATGATTAATAATCCCGCTTTGCGTGTACAGCGCCGAAATCAGCCCGCCGCAATTATTCCTACTCAACAGCAAGCGTCGATTCTTGACTGGCTCGAGTCAACGGGTCGGCTCATCGCTAGAGAAGGCACTGAATCCAGCTTAAAGTTTGATGATGAAGCTGAAGAATTGAGTGAATTAATGTTGGGTGACGATCCTAGTTACATCGATGATGATGACGATCTCGATGATGACGATGTTGATTAAGTTTCTATGGCAAAAAAACAGAAATTTCCCCATCTGATCGGTTCAAAATGGACTGCCGAGCAGGAAACCTTCGGTTGGAGACATTTTGTTGTTGTCAATCGCAAAAATGAAGGAGACTTAGTTTTTGCCGAGATCAAAGCCGCCTGCGATGACTCTGTAAGGTTTTGGCTCAATGCTAAAGCTCTAAATAGGCGATCGCTATGGTCGCCTGGATGGAAAACCTTGCAAGAAATGTAAGAAATGTAAAAAGGCTGCACTTGAGTGCAGCCTTTTTACACCAAGTTAAGAAATGGCGTAGCCATTTTGTGGTTTTAAAACCCTTACTGGGTTTGGGTTTTAATTCTCAAAAGTGTAGCCACACTTTTGAGAATTGGTATTACCTATTAAGTAGCTAGCAAAACCCGTAAAGTTGCGCCCCGTAGGGGCGCAACTTTACGGGTTTTGGTAATTTATTTTACACAAGCACTTAGATAAGTATTTGGGCATAATTAAACCCCCAAAACCTGTAGCGCACGCGCAGCGTGCGCTACAGGTTTTGGGGGTTTATATTTTGCGCTCAGCTACTTAGATCAATAGATGATTAGTATAATTAAACCTTCGCTAAGGCTTTGATATTCATTAGCTTCAGGAAGCGATCAAAATTAAAATGCTTGCCCATCATTTCGCAAATGCTAGTCACCTTTACCCCTTCATGCAATCGCACCTGACCGAGGCAACCTTCGATAATGCTAACGGTGCTGAGGGTATCCTTGCTAACGGCGAGAATCGGTACGCCTAATTCCATTGCCTTGTGAGCGACATCCTCATTTACAAAAGGACGACCCGTTAAAATTAAACAATTTGTGGAGGTCTCAAGCGCCGCAAACTGAAGATCGATCCGACTACTGCCTGTAATTACTGCTTTATTGTAGGACTTACGGAAATAGCTTTGTGCTGAGCTAACATCCATAGCCCCGATTTTGAGTTCTTCGACCATAATTTTGCCAAGATCGATATTTTCGGGCTGGCAGAGAATGCTTGCACCGAGCTGCTCAATGATCTCAGAGACGCTAACGCTTCTTAGGGTACGGTTTTCGGGCATCAGGGCAAATACGGGAATGCCTTGATTTTCGAGGTATGGGTGCAGGATCTCGATCGCCGTTTCGTACTGCTCATCGGGGATATCATTAATTACCACACCCAAGAGGCGATCGCCAAAACGTCGTTTTGCCATGAGGATATGATCGACCACCAACAGAGAGCCAAACCGCATCACTAATAGAATTGGAGCTTCAAGATGGACTGCCATTTGCTCTAAAGAAAGCCCAAAAATCGCCCCTTCCGCAGTATTGGCAGGAGCTTCAAGAAAGACGATATCGCCTTCAATGATTTCTTTATATTCTTCAAGCTTATCGCTGTAATCAGCCGTATCTTCACCAGATAGGCGGCGCTGGAGGGCAGAGCGGTCAAGATTAAGGAGGGTAGGACGCAAAAGTGACTGTGGCAAGCTTAAGGTTTGCTTAATAAATTCCACATCAGCTTCACTGCGCTCGGCTGCTTCGGGTAACTCCTTGGTCGTAAAAGTACCAATTGGTTTTCCGTAGCCAACTTTGTAACCCTTGGCTTGCAAGTTGTATGTTAATCCCAGAATTGTTGCTGATTTTCCACTGCCCGATCTAGTTGAACCAATCAGCAAATGCTTAGCCTGTGGCACGTCTTGCCCTCTAAAAAATGATTACAAACTTTACTGGATTGTATTAAAGCCTACATCCTGTTTGCCTATTGTAACTGATGGACTGTTACGGATACTTTTTGATCTTGGTCGATCTTGACCGATTATGCATCAATTATGCATAGGGATTATGCAATATTTCGATAAGAAACCATAGGGACTAATACCGAAATATTGCGTCGCTCACTCGACAAGCCTCCGCTACTTCCTTAGGATCGTGAACCCGTAAGATATCTGCTCCTCCCGCAATGCCGGCACTACAGGCCGCAATCGTTCCCAAAAGGCGATCGCTAGGATCTGGGCGATCGCATAATTTACCAATAAAACTTTTGCGGGATACTCCCAGCAGCAGGGGCACAGGGATCGACTGGAAGGCTCGCAAATTTCTTAATAGTTCGAGATTATGATCGAGGGTTTTGCCAAAACCGATGCCAGGATCGATCGCAACTAAATGCTTGGGAATGCCGCAGGACTTGGCGACAGAAATTGCGTCGGTGAGAAATTGCTGAATATCCTTGACCACGTCACGATATTGGGGATTAATTTGCATAGTCCTTGGCTCCCCCTGCATATGCATCAAAAAGATGGGGACTTGTAACTTACCCGCCAGAGGCAACATTTCAGGATCGGCTCTACCTGCGGAGACATCATTAAGCATATCGGCTCCTGCGGCGATCGCGGCTTTAGCGACACTTGCCTTCACCGTATCGATGGATATCGGCAGATCAGGATATTCATCTCGAATTGCGGCGACGATCGGCAAAACGCGATCAATCTCCTCGGCGGCGCTAATTGCTGCGGCATTAGGACGGGTCGATTCGCCCCCAATATCGAGCATGTCAATATAGGGAATCATCTGAGCGACCTGTTTAAGTGCGGCATCTCGCGAGTTAAACTGCCCACCATCGCTAAAACTATCGGGGGTAACATTCAAAATACCCATTAGATAGGTGCGATCGCCCCAAATGAACTGGCGATCACGAATTGTCCAATTAGCTTTAGTTAAGTTACTAGTTAAGTTACTAGTTAAGTTGCTAGTTAAATTATTAATTGAGTTATTGGTCGAGCTAGCAGTTTTGCTTTTGCTTAAATTCAAGATTTCCACCTCAGATAATTGTAATATCAACTCACTGAAGTGAGCCAAGACTTCAGTGAACTAAAAAACAAACCCAGTAAGGTTTTGAGAATCCCAAAATGGCAACGCCATTTTGGGATTTGGTATAAATATATGGAGGATGGGGAGATTCCTCCTTTACCTAGCTATCGGCTAAAACTTGAGCGGGGTGAGGCTCAGCTTTGACAGCAAGATAAATTTTCTCGATTTTACCTTCTGCATCGATCACAAAGGTATTGCGGAAGATACCCATATATTCTTTTCCCATCATTTGCTTTTTGCCATAGCTCTCGTAGGCAGTAGCCACCTTAGCATCCACGTCACAGAGCAAAGGAAAAGGTAAGTCAAACTTTTCGGTAAATTTTTGATGAGATTTCGCATCATCGGTGCTAACGCCGAAAACCAGCGTATTTTTCGCTTGAAACTCGGCATAGCGATCGCGAAAACCGCAAGCTTCCTTGGTGCATCCTGGGGTATTGTCGCGGGGATAGAAATATAGAACTACCCGTTTGCCCTTAAGACTGGCAAGAGACACAATATTGCCGTGGGTATCAGCCACACTAAATTCTGGGGCAAGATCGCCAACTTTCAAAGCCATAGATATTTTCTACCATTTGTAATCCAAGACATATTATGAGGCATTCATGCCCCATGAATGCCTCATATAGCTGCCGCCAGTTTTATCAGGACATAAACCCCCAAATAGATTTGCTGCGCTCTGCGCGGCAAATCTATTTGGGGTTACAGTTGGTGGCAGCTATAGTACCAATTCACGAAAATGTGACAACACTTTTGTGAATTAAAAACTAAACCCAGTAAGGTTTTGAGATTCCCAAAATGGCAACGCCATTTTGGGAATTGGTATAACTGGGTGCAATTAAATATAAAGCCAAAGAGCTGTGGCGCAAGCGCAGCTTGCGCCACAGCTCTTTGGTCTGGATTTTAATTATGCCTAGCCACTTAAGTTAGCTACTGAAAAGCTGTGAAAGAGTCAAGATTCCTTCCCTCTGGGTTTGCAAAACTAAGGCTTTATGTAATGATCTTTGGGAGTCGATCGCCAATGCAAATTTTTGCAAAAATCCTGTGAATCCTTGGCTAAGTTTGTTGCAACAGCATCGCATTATTGCCGTTATTCGCGCTGATAATATTAGTATTGCAAGGGAGATGGCGCTTGCCGCCGCCGCAGGGGGTATCAAGCTCATAGAGATTGCTTGGAATACCGATCGCGCTGAGTCGCTCATTCCCAAATTACAACAGGAATTACCTGACTGCAAAATTGGGACGGGTACTGTTCTCGATATTGATAGTGCGGAGAAAGCGATCGCCTGTGGTTGTAGCTTTTTATTTACGCCCCATACCAATCCCGACTTAATTGCCAAGGGAGTCGAAAATAATATTCCTGTGATTGCTGGAGCCTTGACCCCCACAGAAATAATTACCGCATGGCAAGCGGGGGCATCGGCAGTTAAAGTTTTTCCGATTAAAGTGGTGGGTGGGGTTGATTACCTGAAATGCTTACAGCCCGTATTGCGCGATATTCCCCTCATTCCTACAGGGGGAGTTACAATGCAAAATGCGGATCGATTTCTAGCGGCAGGGGCGATCGCCGTGGGTCTATCTAGCCATTTATTTTCGCCAGAAGCGATCGCTGAGGACGACTGGACGACGATTATTGCCCGATCGCAAGCCCTCATCCAAAAAGTCCAACCATTTCAAAATCAGTAGCTTGACATGGCGCGGCAAGCCCAAAATAAGCCTAAAGAAAGCCCAAAACAGTTTATGCATTATGCAGCCTTAGGTTTAGATGTTGGCAGAAAAAGGATCGGTGTCGCTGGATGCGATCGCCTCGGTATAACCGTGCATGGGATTACCACCATTACCCGCCGATCGTGGGATGAAGATATGGCAATTCTGCGATCGCTAATTTTAGAAAGGGCGATCGATACTTTAGTCGTAGGTTTGCCCTACAACATGGATGGCTCCCTCGGTCATCAAGCTAAACATGTTCAAAAATTTGCCAAGGGTGCGGCTAAGCAATTAGGTATCTCAGTGGAATTTGTCGATGAGCGGCTAACTTCCTACGAAGCCGAAGAAATGATGCGATCGCAGGGAATTTCCACAAGGCACAACAAAGAAATGATTGATCGCAAAGCGGCTGCTCTCATTTTGCAGCAATGGCTAGCTTTAAAACGTTCTAAGTAATTATAAGTAATTATTAGCTCCTCAAAAACAGTAGCGCAAGCGCCGCTTGGGCTACTGTTAAGCGATCGCGATATTCCTTCAATTGGCGTGGTAACAAGCTATAAATGCTGTAAATAGATATGCCACCAAGCCACATCTCTGATATTTCCAAATATGTCCCCTTTGCTGTCATAATGCTTAAAAGCGCCAAAAGCCTTATACAAGAGGGTTTCTCTGAGCTAGTAGTGCTATAGGATACAAAACAGCAATCTATGGAAGGATCGACGATCGTACTTACGGATGACGCAGGTAAGAGCTTGCCTTGCACTGTCGAAACCGCGTTTAAAGTGGACAGCACCGAATATTTGTTGCTGCAACCAGTGGATTTTTCCGTGCAAATCTTTGCATGGCAAGAAACCGATGACGAAGAAGAAACTGAATTGGTCGATGTCACAGAAGAGGAAATCGATCTAATTTTTCCAGTCGCTCAGGCCGTTCTTGCAGAACAAAATCTTTCTCTCAAAAGGTCGGCTCATACATTGACCGTTGAGGGTGAATTACCTGAAGCAACTGAAGAAGATATCATTGAGATTGATACTGAAGAAGATGGTAATTGTGGTGAGTTTCAAGAGCTAGCCCATTTCTACTATGAAGAGCAAGCTTTTTCAGTATTTACATCCCTCGACCCTCTGATGTTTATTGCGAAAGTTGGTGATGATGGTCAACCAGAAATCCTTTCTCCAGAAGAGATGGCAGCACTTGAGCCTTATGTGGAGCAATATCTAGACCATGTCCTCAGCACAGAAGATGCCGAAGAAGAGTTCTAATTGGCTGTTTTATGGCATTGCTATCCCCGCAACCATCTTATTTACTGGTTTAGTTAGTAGTTCTTGGTGGATTTGGGCAAGTGCCGCGCCTAGTAGTTTTGGCATAAAAGTTCGATTAACCATATCTGAGGGGATGCCAACTCAAGCGATCGCCCAAGAACTAGAATCAGCGGGTATAATCCGCTCTAGCTTAGCTTTGCGTCTGTGGCTACAGTGGCAATCGTGGCGGGGCAACGATTCAGTCGCATTGAAATCGGGAACCTACGACCTAACGACCAATCAATCTTTGCAAGAGGTGGTGGCTCAAATTCAGACCACGAAATCGGCAGAAGTCCGATTTACGGTTCCTGAAGGTTGGACGATCGCACAGATGGCAGATTTATTTGAGAAGCAAGGATTTTTCAGTGCGAAGGATTTTGTTGCCGCAGCTCAACGGACGAGTCCCAAGCGCCGCAGTTGGCTGCCCGAAGATGTCCCCAGTTTGGAAGGTTTTCTATTTCCCGATACCTACCAAATCTTGCCATCTGAGGCAACTCCCGATCGCATCATTAATTTGATGCTTGATCGGTTTGAGCAGGTTGCTTTGCCCGTTTATCAAGAAAGCCAGTCTGGTAAGCCCAAGGTCAAAGTCAGTCTCAAGGATTGGGTAACGCTCGCTAGTATTGTCGAAAAAGAAGCAGTTATTGACACCGAGCGACGGATCATCGCTGGCGTTTTTTGGAATCGACTCAAACAAAATAAACGACTGGAGTCCGATCCGACCGTTGAATATGGGTTAAACATTCGTCAGACCCCAGAAAATCCTCTGACCTTGGAACAGGTACGAACGGCTTCTCCTTACAATACTTATCTAAATGAAGGGCTTCCCCCAGGAGCGATCGCTTCCGTAGGTTTAGCCAGCCTCAAGGCGACCCTCGATCCTGCGACAACTGACTATCTATTTTTTGTTGCCAAATATGACGGTAGCCATGTGTTTAGTCGGACTTTAGAGGATCACGAAAAAGCCTTGCAGGCGATCGACAAAAAAATTCAACAGAAAGCACCAAAACAATAGCTAGCAATAGTTAGCAATATAAGGGATGAAGTGCCACGCGAAGCGTGGCACTTCATCCCTTATATTGCCGTCGCAGAAACAGGCTGATCGCATTACGAAAGATTGGTTCAAAGCACTGTAAAATATCATTGATTATTTAATTAACATTATCAAAATATTTGTGAAACCTTGGCAACTTATTGCTCCTGACTTAGTTTTGTCAGCCCCAATTTATAAGATCACACCGCAACTAATGGAAAAGCATGGATTGCGGGGCTTAATTTTGGATGTGGACAATACCTTAATAGGTGATGACGAAGCTGATGTGTCAGAGGAAATTCGGTTGTGGGTAGAGCAAATGCGGCAAAATTATCCAATCTGGCTAGCCAGCAACAATTTTAGCGATCGCCGTATTCAGAAGGTTGCTGAGAGTTTAAGCCTTCCCTACCGCAGTCGGGCTGGCAAACCTTCGCGGCGAGTGGTACGTCAGGTTCTTGAAGCGATGGGGTTTCCTCCTTCTCAAGTTGCGATGGTAGGCGATCGCTTATTTACCGATACGATTGTGGGTAATCGCCTCGGTCTATTTACAATTTTGGTACAGCCTCCCTGCGACGAAATGGTATTTAAACCTTCGATCTCCAGCATATTTAAAGCGCGATCGAGTTTTCTGCGCAATTGGGAGATTTGGATCGCCCGTAAATCTGGCGTAAAAATCTAGTTGTCACTCCTTGTATAGCTGCCGCCAACTGTATCAGGACATAAAACCCCAAAGAGAGTTGCTGCGCTCCGCGCAGCAACTCTCTTTGGGCTTTTGATTTTGTCCTAACAAAAATGGCGGCAGCTATATTAAGCCCTCCGATAAGAGAAGGTTGGCATAAATCAAACCCCAAGAATTGACTGGCGGCGCGAAGCGCCGCTAGTCAATTCTTGGGGTTTGATTATCGATCAAACGAACCAAAAGGAAATTTTTGAAAGCGTTGCTTCGCAACGCTTTCAAAAATTTCCTTGGTTTGGGTTTGAGCGCAAAACGCTGTAGGACAGGCGACAGCTATATATTTAGAAGATATTTAGAAGTGAGGTTTATGATAAACGTAAAGGGCTGTAAGTTGATGATAGAGTCATTACAAGTCTTTTCTAACTAACAACAATGGGAAACCTTCAGGGACGAGATCTTCTTAGTTTGGCAGATTTGCAACCAAGTGAAATTCAGGAATTACTGACACTTGCAAAACAGCTTAAATCAGGGGAAATCCAGTATGACTTTCAGCGTAAAACCCTTGGATTGCTCTTTCGTAAAGCATCAACAAGGACAAGAGTTAGCTTTACCGTCGCGATGCATCAACTGGGGGGGCATGTAATCGACCTCGATCCTAATGTAACCCAAGTAAGTCGGGGCGAACCCATAGAAGATACTGCCAGAGTTCTCGATCGCTATTTGGATGTTTTAGCAATCCGCACCTTCGAGCAAGCGGAGCTAGAGACCTTTGCCAAATTCTCCAAGATCCCAATTATCAATGCTCTGAGCGATTTAGAACATCCTTGTCAAGTTTTGGCAGACCTATTGACCGTACTGGAAAATTTTGGTTCGTTAAAAGGACTCACCCTCACCTATCTTGGCGATGGCAATAATATGGCGCATTCCCTGATGATTGGCTGCGCTCTCGTGGGCATGAATGTTCGCATTGCCTCCCCGAAAAATTTTACTCCTAATCCCGAAATCGTCGCTCAAGCGAAGGCTTTAGCCACTAATTCTGAAGTTATTGTGACCAGTGATCCTAAACTTGCTGCCCAAGCAGCCCATGTCCTTTATACGGACGTTTGGGCGAGCATGGGTCAGGAGTCGGAAGCGGAAGATCGCGTTCCCATTTTTCAGCCCTATCAGTTAAATGCCGAACTTATGGCTTTAGCCGATAAATCTGCGATCGCTTTACATTGCCTACCTGCTCATCGTGGTGAAGAAATTACGGATGAAGTTATGGAAGGAGCGCAGTCCCGTATTTGGGATGAAGCGGAAAATCGCCTTCACGCCCAAAAAGCTCTACTAGCAAGCGTTCTCTAATTACAGAACTATAGCTGCCGCCAGTTTTGTTAGGACAAAATCAAAACCCGAAAGAGAGTTGCCGCGCGGAGCGCGGCAACTCTCTTTCGGGTTTGATTTTCAATTTCCAAGAGTGTGGCTACACTTTTGGAAATTGAAAATCAAACCCAGTAAGGGTTTTAAAATCACAAAATGGTTACGCCATTTTGTGATTTGGTATTATGGTCTGATACATTTGGCGGCAGCTATATGTTCCATTCTCAACTTTTGTAATCAATTTGTAATCAATTTGTAATACCAATTCCCAAAATGGCAACGCCATTTTGGGAATCTCAAAACCTTACTGCGTTTGGTGTTTAATTCACAAAAGTGTTATCACACTTTCGTGAATTGCTATAACAAGTAGTTCAGCATAATTAAAAAACAAAAACAGAGAGCGTACCGCCCGTGTAGCGGGCGGTATGCTCTCTGCTTTTTTAAGTTTACTTATGCCTAGCTACTTATCACGTGGTTAAATACAATCATAATTTTGTACGCCTAGCGCAGAAAATTGTAATCGTATCTACTTCAAATTGACATTATGTGTGGAATTGTTGGCTACATCGGACATCGCTCGGCAAATGAAGTTTTAATTTCAGGGCTACGCAAACTGGAATATCGCGGCTATGACTCCGCAGGCGTGGCAACAATTCCCCTAGGCGATCGCAGTTTGCATCGGGTGAGAGCAAAGGGCAAACTGATCCAGCTTGAAGAAAAATTAAACACTGACACTGCCCCATCCGCACCCATTGGCATCGGTCATACTCGCTGGGCAACTCACGGTAAGCCTGAGGAACATAATGCCCACCCCCATACCAATAATCTGGGAAACTTGGCAGTTGTGCAAAACGGCATCGTTGAGAATTATCATCTTCTCCGTACAGAATTAAAAGAACTCGGTCATATTTTTGTCAGTGAAACTGATACCGAGGTGATTCCTCACATGATCGCGGAGTTTTTACTGCAACTAGAAAAGCAGGACAATATTATTCCCGATAACTCGCCTTCGGTTTTGTTTGAGGCAGTGCGCTTGACCGTGGCGAAGCTGCAAGGTGCTTATGCGATCGCCGTTATCCATGCTGATTATCCCGATGAATTAGTAGTGGTGCGCCAACAGGCTCCCCTTGTCATTGGTATCGGTAAAGAAGAAAACTTCTGTGCCTCCGATACCCCTGCCTTGGTTGCCTATACCCGCACCGTCATTCCCCTAGAAAATGGAGAAATCGCCAGACTGACAAGGGAATCGGTGCAAGTATATAACGCTAAAGGCGATCGCCTCCGTCGAACACCCCAGACCCTAAACTGGAACCCGACCATGGTCGAGAAGCAGGGCTTCAAACACTATATGCTCAAGGAAATTTACGAGCAACCAGGAGTGTTTAGGGCAGGGCTTGCCAGCTATATTAGCGAAAACAATCACCTCAAATTGGGGCTGCCTACGGGATTTGTTGAGCGGATTGAACGAGTAGAAATAATTGCCTGTGGAACCAGTTGGCACGCCTCTTTAGTCGGAAAGTATCTGCTTGAGCAGATTGCAGGCGTTCCCACTAGCGTTCAATATGCTTCTGAATATCGCTATTCACCACCACCTTACCTATCAAACACGTTAGTTATTGGCGTGACCCAATCGGGAGAAACTGCCGATACGCTTGCGGCGTTAGAATTGGCAAAATCAAGGGGCGATCGCTGCCTTGGCATTACAAATCGTGTTGAAAGTTCCATTGGGCGCATTGCGGATGCCGTAATCGATACTCAAGCAGGGATTGAAATTGGGGTGGCAGCCACGAAAACCTTTATTGCTCAGCTACTAATGTTCTATGTACTTGCCCTAGAGTTTGGCATCACTAAGGGCAGTCTGTCATCGGAGCGATCGCAGGAATTAATTGACGGACTGCGCCAACTCCCTGCCTATATGGAAAGAATTCTTGAAAGCCAAGAGCGTTATATTGAGGAGCTTTCGCGTCAGTTTACCCATACTAAAGATTTCATCTTCCTCGGTCGTGGTATCAATTTCCCGATCGCCCTTGAAGGTGCGCTTAAACTCAAGGAAATTAGCTACATCCATGCCGAGGGCTATCCCGCAGGGGAAATGAAGCATGGACCGATCGCTCTACTAGACGAAGATGTACCTGTTGTCGCGATCGCCACTCCTGGAGCTGTGTACGAGAAAGTTCTTTCTAATTCTCAAGAAGCGAAAGCGAGGGATGCAAAATTGATTGGTGTGGCTCCTCTTGACGATCCTGCGGCGCATGAGGTATTTGACTATATTTTGCCGATTCCTGTGGTTGATGAGATTTTCTCGCCAATTCTCACCGTGATTCCATTGCAACTGCTCGCCTATCATGTGGCAGCACATCGAGGTTTAGATGTCGATCAACCCCGCAATCTGGCTAAATCTGTCACAGTTGAATAAACAAAAAGGCGGCGTAATACGCCGCCTTTTAGATTTATAAGAGATGGCAACCAAAGTTTCTATGGATAAATATAAACGGCGAAAGTTTTTATTGCAGGCTCGAAACTTGACCTATGCGGGGGCAACAGGTTGGCTTTGGGGATGTGGGCGACAAGCCGATCTCTCCACTAATCTCCAAACTAATCTCCAAACTAATCTCCAAACTAATCAACCTTCCAATGATAGCGAAGAAAAACAGCAGGTTATTGTTGTCGGTGCAGGCATTGCAGGGATTGCAGCGGCTCAAAAATTACATAGTCTAGGATATCGGGTAGTAGTTCTCGAAGGTCGCGATCGCATTGGCGGCAGAATTTGGACAGATAATTCTTTAGGAGTTCCTCTAGATCTAGGTGCAGCATGGATTCATAAAATTGATGGGAATCCGATCTCGACTCTAGTCAAACAATTTGGGATTCAGACGGTCATCTCAGATTATGATTCGCAATGGAATTATCAAGATGTTAATCAACTATTATATGAATCCGATGAAAGACTTGTAAATCAAGCATTTCGAGCTTTTACGGCTAGGGTTACCAAGTTGAAAAACGAAACCTCGCCATCGCAGGTAATTACTTTAGCTGATATCGCGCAGGAAATAATTCAATCAGAAAAACTCTCAGGAGTTGCCCTGAAAGCCTTTCAAGCAAGATTGGCTTCGACAATTGAGAGTGAAATGGGCGAAAGTCTTGCCCATCTTGGGATTAAAGGTTTTAACGAAGACTCAGAATTTACTGGGGCGAATGTAGTTTTTCCGCAAGGCTATACCCAACTTGTGCAGGCTTTATCAAAAGATTTAGATATTCGCATCAAACATCTTGTCCAGCAGATTACCTACGATGAAAATGCTGTTGAGGTGAAAACCGATCGCGGGATTTTTAGAGGTTCGCAGGTAATTGTTACCGTTCCTCTAGGGGTATTGAAACGTGGTTCGATTGAGTTTGTCCCAGCGTTGCCAGAAGCTAAGTTATTAGCGATTAAGCAGTTGGGAATGGGAGCATTAAATAAGTTGGTTTTAAAGTTTTCCAAGCAGTTTTGGCGATCGGAACCTCACTATATGGCATATATCAACGGTAATCGCAATGTTGCCGATCGCTACATTGATTTTTGGAACTGGCAGAAATATGTTCAACAGCCAATTTTAGTCGCTTTAGTGAGTGGTGATTTTTCGCGATCTCTATTCCAGAGGTCTCTAAATGACGTATCTATGGACATTATGTCTGATCTGCAAGCGATGTTTGGTGAAAATATTGAGTTGCCAACTGCCACATTGCTGACCAAATGGCATGATGACCCCTTTGCCTATGGTTCCTACTCCACATTTTCAGTAAATGGCAATATTCAAGATTGCGATCGCTTAGCAGAACCTATCGGCGATCGGATATTTTTTGCGGGTGAGGCAACCTATGGTAAATATTTAGGAACTGTCCATGGTGCTTTTTTGAGCGGAGAAAGAGAAGCCAATAGAATTGCTAAACTTGATCAATGAAGTTATTCCAATTCTCTTAAGCGAGCCAAAACTTCAGCGGGTGAAAAAATAACTAGGACAAATCAAACCCCAAGAATTGACTGGCGGCGCTTCGCGCCGCCAGTCAATTCTTGGGGTTTATGTCCTAGTACATTTGGCAATAGCTATAAAATCCTTATACCAATTCCCAAAATGGCGTAGCCATTTTGGGAATCTCAAAACCTGACTGGGTTTGGTGTTTAATTCATGAAAGTGTGACAACACTTTTGTGAATTGGTATAAGACAATAATTCAAAAACAAATCTAACGATCATGCAATGGTTAACATCTCTTAGCAATCGTTTGAAAATCAATCGACTAGCTAGCACTGTTATAGATTCTCTCTGGCAAGCAAATTGTCCGTTATGCAAGCGTTCTACGGATGGAATCCTATGTAAAGACTGCGATCGCCAAATCTCTGCTTGTCAATCACCAGAATTTTTACAAGCGGATTATCCCATCTCACCCGACCTTCCACTGTATAGTTGGGGAATTTACGATGGAGCCTTGAAAAGAGCGATCGCCGCCTGTAAATATGGCAATCATCCTGCAATTATGGAAGCGATCGCCGAAAAAATTGCCACCACATGGAAGCGATCGCCACATGCAAAAGCGCTTATCCAAAATTATAAAAAGCTATCGGTAATTCCGATCCCTCTCCATGCCAATAAATTAAAGTCTAGAGGCTTTAATCAAGCAGAAATTCTCGCTCAGCGTTTTTGCGATCTGAGCGCGTTGCCCTGCCATCCCCAGCTTTTGCAGAGGGTCAAGGATACAAAAGCCCAGATGCAGACTAAAAGTATCACAGAAAGGAACCAGAACCTGTCTCACGCCTTTGCCGTTCCCTTGCCACACAGATCGCCACAGACAAATCCGCGATCAGTAATTCTAGTTGATGATATTTACACTACTGGCGCAACGATACATGAAGCGATCGCCACCCTCGCCCACAGCAACCTTATTGTAAGAGCTGTAGTTGTAATTTCGCGTCCCCAATTCAAAAAATAACGGCTAAAAGCCAGCAACTAAAAGCCAACGACTAAAAGCTAAAAGCCAACAGCTAACGACTAAAAGCTAAAAGCTAATTATGCAGTTCCAATTCCGATTTCATTCTTTCAAGAGTCATATTCATCTGATCGAACATCTGTTGCGGCGTAATTCCGAAATTACCAAGCTGATTTTCCAACTGCTTGAGAGTCATCTGCGCCATAAAGTCGTCGGACAATTCAAATCGCTTCATGAAAATTTTATAGCGATCCATCATCTCTTCCATTTTTTCGATGAAGAGGATTTTTCCCTCGCGATCGAATTTTCCATAACTACCACCAAGCTGTGTTAGGGCTTGATAGTCTTGAAATAGATTGCGAGCTTCATGTTGAACGATCTCAGAATCAAAAAATGCCATTTTAATGCTCTGCTTTACTTACATCTGTTCTAATTTTACAGGCTAGCTAAGACTTACAGAAATTACCCGAAGTGGGGATATCACTATAAAACCCATCCTACTCCCTTCCCAGTCAAGAAATAGCGGTGCGGGGCAAAGCCCCGCACCGCTATTTCTTGACTTACTCCCTTCCCACCAAAGAAATGGACATACAAAACCAAGAATTAGTGTTGCGGCGCGAAGCGCCGCAACGTCTAATTTTTCACTACCAAGAATTAACGTTGTGGCGCTTCGCGCCGCAATGTCTAACTTTTCACTACCAAGAATTAACGTTGTGGCGCTTCACGCCGCAATGTCTAACTTTTCACTACCAAGAATTAACGTTGTGGCGCTTCGCGCCGCAATGTCTAACTTTTCACTACCAAGAATTAACGTTGTGGCGCTTCGCGCCGCAACGTCTAACTTTTTACTGGTAAGGGAGTAATACCAATTCCCAAAAGTATGGCTACAGTTTTGGGAATTGAAAACCAAATCCAGTAAGGGTTTTAAAAACACAAAATGGCGTAGTCATTTTGTGTTTTGGTATAAGTCAACGTCGGTTTGGGTTAAGCTGGCGAATTTTCAAAGCCCAAAAGTAAAAGCCTTGCGTAGCAAGGCTTTTACTTTTGGGCTTTGAAAAAGGGTTTGCATAGCAAACCCTTTTTCAAAGCCAATTGCAAATTATCCCGAACTCACGTTAAGTCATGATCGGGACAGCACCGCGATCGCGTTTTCTGGGCAAGAATCTGACCGAAACCCGCTTTAAATCAAATTTATGTTCCAGCTCATGTACGTAGTCAACAGCTTCACCGTTATGCTCGCGATTATCCAGAATTTCGAGTAAGCTCATAATTTCCGAATCTAAACCGGGCTTACCGATAAATAAATGCATTAAGGTTTCGCAATTATCATCATCAGGGTAGATGGGAATGTAATAGATGTAAGGGGTTTCCATAAGCTCCATAGTACTGCGTAGATTCAGTCACATTTGAAATTTTGGCAATCTAAACTTTTGTAAACATATTGAATCGTAAGTTAGATGGGAATAACCAGAGCCGATACCCTACGATAAGCGCGAGGCATAGGCTTTTCAGTTTTGCAAAGCTACTTACTATTTAGATTGTAGTTAGAGCGGTTAGCTTAACTGCAACAAACATACAACATTGCAATAAAGCGTAAACTAGGAAACTACAATAGAAATACTAAAACACGCTAATTCAGCAAAGGCAATCGCGATCGCAACCTTAAATTATTGAGTTAGCAGGCTCGATTTGTGAGTTGAGCCGACCTAACAGGTAGTTTTTAACCGTCAAGAGCGATCGCTAACGCAAGCAACGTGCGATTTACTTAATCATGCTCAATCCAGACCCAAATACAATTCAACTCACCCAAGATGACTACGAGCGCTACTCGCGTCACCTAATCTTGCCTGAAGTTGGGGTAGAAGGACAAAAGCGACTCAAGGCTGCTAGCGTACTGTGCATCGGTACGGGTGGATTGGGTGCGCCCTTGTTGTTATACCTCGCGGCCGCAGGCATCGGACGTATTGGCATCGTAGACTTTGACGTGGTGGATACCTCAAACCTCCAGCGTCAAATCATTCATGGCACTAGTACTGTCGGTAAACCAAAGATCGAATCTGCAAAGGCACGAATCTTAGAAATCAACCCCTATTGCCAGATCGATCTCTACAACACACACCTATCTTCAGCTAATGCTCTGGAGATCATGGCTCCCTACGACATCATTGTCGATGGTACGGATAATTTCCCCACGCGCTATCTAGTTAATGATGCTTGTGTATTGCTCAACAAGCCTAACGTCTACGGCTCAATTTTCCGCTTTGAAGGGCAGGCTACGGTCTTCAACTATGAAGGTGGTCCTAACTACCGCGATCTCTACCCAGAGCCACCACCCCCAGGATTAGTTCCCTCCTGTGCTGAAGGTGGCGTTTTAGGGATTCTTCCTGGAATTATTGGGGTGATCCAAGCGACGGAAACTGTCAAAATCATTCTCGGACAGGGAAATACTTTGAGTGGTCGTTTGTTGCTTTACGATGCCTTGAAGATGACTTTCCGCGAACTAAAGCTGCGTCCTAATCCAGTGCGTCCCGTAATCGAGAAATTGATTGATTATCAGATGTTCTGTGGCATTCCTCAACAACAAGAAAACGAAATGGAAGCACAAAAGGCGATCGCCGAAATTAACGTCAATGAACTTAAAGAGATTATTGATGCGGGTGCATCGGATTACCTCATCATCGATGTTCGCAATCCTAATGAGTGGGAAATCGGCAGAATTCCTAACACCGTATTAATACCTTTACCAGAAATCGAAAATGGTAATGGAGTGGACAAGGTCAAGTCTTTGTTAGACGGTAAGAAGCTCATTGCGCATTGCAAAATGGGTGGACGATCGATGAAGGCTTTGGGTATTTTGAAGCAAGCTGGCATTGATGGGATCAATGTACAGGGTGGTATTAATGCATGGAGCGAGCAAATCGATCCTGCAATTCCTAAATACTAATCACTTCCCTAATCCGACAGTAAATTCTTGAAAAAAAGAGAGGTCGCAAAGCGACCTCTCTTTTTTTATAAAACCCAAAAATCTATGGCGCACGCGCAGCGTGCGCCACAGATTTTTGGGTTTTATAAAATTCACAAAAGTGTGACAACACTTTTGTGAATTGGTATTAGTTGTAGCTGTGTGAATTTGTCAAAATCCCAGAAAAATAAGTTGCGGTGCGAAGCACCGCAACTTATTTTTCTGGGATTTTTTATCGATTTAAAGTTAATTCTTTTTTGCTACCTAAAATCCCTTGGGGTCGCCATACCATGAGCAAGATTAAAGTAATCCCGATCAGCATTAGCTGAATTGCTTCAAATCTTCCGCCATCGGCACGAATTTGCTCTGGGAGAAATCGGGGCAGGGCATTATAAGCCTGAAATATGATCGCACCGATAATTACTCCCAGATTATTGCCCGCGCCGCCAATGGTGATAATTGTCCATGCTTGGAAGGTAATCAGCGGGACAAAATTATCGGGATAGACCGTCGTTAATTGCCAAGCATAAAAGGCTCCAGCCATCCCCCCGATCGCTCCACCGATCGCGAAGGCTTGTAGTTTGTACCAAAACACATTTTTCCCCAGAGCCTTGACCACTTCTTCGTCTTCCCGAATTGCTTTGAGTACTCTGCCCCAAGGCGATCGCACTAGCCACTCTAAACGCCAGTACACAACGACGACGATCACGAGTAATAATGCCGCAAGAACAAAGGAATAGTTTTGGCGCGATACGAGATTAACTAGAGGAAGTGGAAAGTCTTGTACTCCCCTCGTCCCTTTGGTCAGCCATTCTTCGTTATTGGCGATGAGTCGCACCAGTTCCGATACGCCGATCGTCACGATCCCTAGGTAGTCTTCACGGAGTTTGAGAGCCGTGCTACCGATCGCGATCCCCAGTAAACCAGCGATCGCCGCCGCAATGAGAAAAGCCCATACCCAAGGTACGCCACTCAGGCTCAACAACACAGTTGTATAGGCTCCAACGGTCATAAAGGCAACATGACCAAAGTTGACTAAACCTGCAAAGCCCCATTGGAGATTTAGCCCCAGACTAAACAGAGCAAAGATGGCTGCATTAATAAAGAGGGTGGTGATGTATTCGAGCATGAATTGTTAATTTAGTTTAAGGGCGCATTGCGGGAGAGATTTTTGCATGAATTATATAGCAACAATCCCAAAGATGAGTGGCGGCGCAAAGCGCCGCCACTCATCTTTGGGCTTGTTGCTAACTTCTCTTCGGGATACAACCAGCAAATTATTGGGCAACATTAGTCAGGATCAGTTAGCCTTTATTACTTCTGCTGGGGAATTTCATGTTTGAGCGATCGTGAGCATTATGGCTGGGGGCATATTTGCAAGTTTTTATTTGATTAGCTATATAGTAAATCCAGACTGGTACATGCGAAAACACCATGCCTTTATGCATTAATCCCGCTTGCCCCATCCCCAATCATCCTGACAATGATAAATCCCTCAATTGTCAGGGATGTGGTTCTGAATTGCTGATTGATGGTTGTTATACGGTCACTAAGCTCTTGAGCGATACTGGGGGGTTTGGGGTGGTATATGAAGTAGTTAATCCCGCAGGTCATGCCAAAATCCTGAAGGTTCTCAAACAGGATTTGAACGCAGATAGTAAAGCTGTCTCTTTGTTTCAGCAGGAAGCTTATGTATTAGGGCAGATCGAACATGCGGGAATACCCAAAATCGAGAACTATATCCATCACGATCTTGCCAATGGAACAATGGTACATGGCATTATTATGCAAAAAATTGAGGGGGTGAATCTCGAACAATGGATCAATCAAAGGGATAGAAAACCGATCGCTCAAAAACGGGCGATCGTCTGGCTACGCCAACTAATGGATATTCTGTCCCTAGTACATCGCAACAAATATCTCCATCGCGATATCAAGCCCGCCAATATTATGTTGTCTCCGTCGGGGCAACTGGTTTTGATCGATTTTGGGACTGCCCGCGAAGCGACCCATACCTATCTCGCCAAAATTGGTGGCGTGCAAGGCGTAACGAGCATTTGCTCGGTAGGCTACACCTCCCCTGAGCAGGAAAAGGGTTTTGCCGTACCACAGTCGGATTTTTATGCCCTCGGCTGTACAATGATCCATCTCGTGACGGGGAAATATCCCCTTGATACTTACAATCCCCATCGCGATGTGTTTGAGTGGCGAGGCTTTGCTCCTGATATTTCCGAAGAGTTTGCCGATCTGCTCGATGCCCTCATTGCGAGAAAGCCCAGCGATCGCCCCATTAATTGCGAATCGATTCTTAAAATTATCAAGGAAATCGAACAACTTGATCGGCTTGCCCCCAATGACAAGAATAAATCGAAACGAAAATTAATTAAAAAAGCGCTTAAAGAATCGACTCGTAAGCCAACTTCTCCCATCCTATTAGCTGCCTCTGTATTGATCGCTTCCATCGTGGGACTGAGCATCGGCACGGTAATTAAGGTTTCGGCGATCGGTAATTTTGAAGAGATCAGCATCCAGCTACCATCGTTTCAGCAAAAACGTTTAACCCCAATCAAGTTTTTGCAAGGACATACTGATACGGTGCAAAGTGTAGCGGTGAGTCCAGATGGCAAGACGATCGCCAGTGCCAGTGATGATGGAACTGTGAAACTTTGGGAATTGGAAGGGGATAATACTAGCCCTATCAAGGAAATTAAGGATCGGGGTGGATGGGTACGTGCGGTAGTCTTTGTCTCGGATTCCCAAATTATCACTGCTGGGCAAGATAAAAATATCAAAATTATTGATATCGCTTCAGGGAAAATTCTCAAAACCCTAAGCGGACATACCAACCTGATTAATAGTTTGGCGATCGCTCCTGCGAGTGACCTGCTAGCAAGTGGTAGCTATGACAATGAAATCAATCTTTGGCAAATCTCAACGGGGAAGCTCTGGCGATCGCTAAAGGGACATACGGATAAAATTTGGGGGTTAGCGATTTCGACGGATGGAAAATTTGTCATCAGTGCCAGTCGCGACAAGACTTTAATAATCTGGGATGTGAAAACGGGTGAGGCTTTACACACCTTGAAGGGGGCTTTGGCGGGGGTAACCTGTGTCTTGATTACCCCTAATGGGAAACAAGTAATTAGTGGGGGCGGGGATAGAGTTATTCGGGTTTGGGATATGGCTTCAGGTAAGCAGCTATATACCCTTAATGGACATGAAGATGCGATCGGTGCGATCGCCATTACTAGCGATGGCAAATATCTCTTGAGCGGTGGCAAGGATAACCCTAACTCCATTCGCTTATGGAATCTGCAAACAAAATCTCAAATTTGGAACTTTATCGGTCATACCGATCTAGTTACATCCCTAGTAATTACTCCAGACAATCTGAAATTAATTAGCAGTAGTCAAGACAAAAATATCGATATTTGGCAAATGCCAAAGCTAAGCGAATAAGTATAGCTATCGCCAAATGTACTAGGACATAAACCCCAAGAATTGACTGGCGGCGCGAAGCGCCGCCAGTCAATTCTTGGGGTTTGATTTGTCCTAATTCAAGTGACTGTAGCTATAATACCAATTCACGAAAGTGTGACAACACTTTCGTGAATTAAAAACCAAATCCAGTAAGGGTTCTCAAAGCCCAAAATGGCGTAGCCATTTTGGGAATTGGTATTAAAACGGGCTTTGAGAAAGGGTTTGCGTAGCAAACCCTTTCTCAAAGTCCCAAAGTAAAAGCCTTGCTTAGCAAGGCTTTTACTTTGGGGCTTTTAAAATTTGTCAGCTTAACCCGAACTGACGTTAAAAATACGCTAGGGTAGAGGGGAGAGCAGTTATTACCAATTACGAACTTCTGTCTTGTTTACCCTGTTAGCTCCTATGTCCCATCCTATTTTTGTCCTCGCTTCCGCATCTCCTACTCGCAAGAGCATTTTAGAAAATGCAGGTATCAAACCAATTATCCGAGTTAGTCACTTTGACGAAGATGCGATTCAGGTGAGCGATCCGATGTCCTTGGTGCTGACCCTAGCACAGTGCAAGGCAAAGGCGATCGCCGCCGAATTTACGGGACAGAATGCGCTAATTATGGGTTGTGACTCGATCATGTATCTTAACGGCATAATTTACGGTAAACCTGACTCCAAAGAAATCGCGATCGCCACATGGCAAAAGATGCGGGGTAACTATTGCGAACTCTATACGGGACATTGTTTGATTGATGCCAAGACTCAACGTTCGGCGATGCGCTATGGCGTGACTAAAGTATATTTTGCGGATGCTACGGATGCAGAAATTGTGAGCTATGCCGAATCTGGCGAACCCCTGTGCTGTGCAGGATGCTTCACGATGGAAAAGATGGGGGGCTTACTTATTGAAAAGATCGAAGGCTGTCATACCAATGTGTTGGGACTGAGCTTGCCAATTTTACGCCAACTTTTAGGGGAACTGGGTTATAGCATTCGGTTTAGTACTAATGGAACTGCGATCCAATGAATAGCGCCAATCGCAATACAGTCTGGGCAAGCATCGTTGCCGAAGAACTCTATCGGTCGGGAGTGCGGACAGTATGTATTTCTCCAGGATCGCGATCTACGCCACTGGTAATCGCTTTCGCCGAAATGCGCGATCGCTTCCCCGACTTGCAGCTTTTGGTACATATTGACGAGCGATCGAGTAGCTTCTTTGCCCTAGGTTTAGCCAAGGTGCAAAGGGCTCCTGTCGCCCTTCTTTGTACTTCGGGAACAGCCGCCGCTAACTATTATCCTGCCATTATTGAGGCTTACTATAGCCGCATTCCCCTCGTCGTCTTAACTGCCGATCGCCCTCCTGAAATGCGTGATTGTGGTTCGGGACAAACGATCGATCAGATTAATATTTACGGGAAATATGTGCGTTACTTCTTTGAAGTAGGCACGCCTGAGATTCTGGGGTTGCGACTGCGTTACCTGCGATCGCTCGTTAGTCGGAGTGTGAGCATGGCGCTCGGTAAAGGTGACGAGCCCGCAGGGGCGGTACATCTTAACTTTCCCTTTCCCGATCCGATGCCACCGATTCCCGTTCCTGAGGATATACCCGACGATCTAGAACTTAGCAGTCCCGAAGCGATATTTGGGAATCCATCGGGCGGAGCCTATAGTCAAGTGATGACAGGAATGCGTTCGTTGGGTATGGATGCGATCGCCACCATTGCCAATCAAATTATCAGCCATCCTCATGGGGTGCTTGTTGTGGGCGTATACGACTCACCACCAGAGTTTTTAGAGGTTGTACGCCGTCTGGCAAGAGCGACGGGCTATCCCTTACTGATTGAAGCCACAGGAGCAAGTCGTCATAATGAGATCGGACATTACGATAGCTTTTTGCGATCGGCAAACTTCTGTAACACCCATGTTCCGCAAATGGTGATTCGCTTTGGCGCAATGCCTACTTCTAAAAGCTATCTCGTCTGGTTACAGAAACATATTAACTGTCAACAAATCGTGGTCGGTAGCACCAATAGCGATCCCACCCATGGCATTACCCAATCGCTCAATGTCTATCCCGTCAACTTTTGCGAACAATTAGCCCATTACTTAGAGAACTATGCCCAGCCCATGTGGCAAGACAAACAATGGCGATTAGATTTTGAACTAGCCGAAAGTATCACTGAAGATGTAATTAGGAAATCTCTCGCCACGATTGACGAATTGTTCGATGGTAAGGTTTATGCGGAACTTGCCGAACTGCTTCCCACGCATACCTATATTTATGTGGCAAGTAGCACCCCCATCCGCGATCTGGATACATTTTTCCATAGCGATCGCCCCATTACGGTCTTAGCGAATCGCGGCGCTAATGGCATCGATGGAACTCTATCGAGTGCCCTCGGTGCGGCATGGGGATGCGATCACCCCATGGTGCTCCTTTGTGGCGATCTTGCCTTCTACCACGATCTCAATGGACTGCTCGCCGCCAAAAAATACCCTATTTCTCTCACAGTAATTCTCTTAAATAACGATGGTGGCGGTATTTTCGATCTATTGCCCATTTCTCAATTCGAGGATACCTTTGAGGAATTCTTCGGTACGAGTCATGCCCTCGATTTTGCGCCGATCGTCTCCGCCTATGATTGCGAACATATTCTCATTAAAGATTGGCAAGATTTTCGCAATTCCGTAACTAATTCTTTAAATAGCCAAGGAACGCAAGTTTTAGAGATAAAAAGCGATCGCAAACGGAATAAAGAACTCCATTTTGCTATTTGGGATCGGGTCATCGAAAGTTGCGATCGCCAATTTAGTCCACCTCACTAAGTAGCTAGGCATAATTAAAAAACAAAAGCTAAAGAGAGTACCGCCCGCTACGTGGGCGTTACTCTCTTTAGGTTTTAACGCTACTTAATACCAATTCACGAAAGTGTGATACCAAAGCTCAAAATGGCTACGCCATTTTGAGCTTTGGTATCACTTGGTATTATTGCAAATAGATAGAATCAGTGATGCCATCAATGATCAATTCGGCAATGAGTTTCGCTGTGATTGGTGCAAAAAGAATTCCATTCCGATAATGTCCCGTGGCTAAAATGAGATTCTCGTAATCGCTAGATCCTAAAATCGGAATTTCATTGGGAGCGTGAGGTCGAAATCCCCACCATGTTTCGGTGATTGGCATATTGGCGATCGCAGGATAAACCGCGATCGCTCGGTTTAATAACTGAGCAATACCTGCGGCATTGTTGCCCTGATCAAAACCCACATCTTCGACCGTTGCCCCAATTACGATCGTTCCATCTTGACGCGGCACGATATAGCAATTGGGTGCATAAATTACGCGTTGCAATTTGCGATCGCGATCAAACACTGAAAGCATCTGCCCCTTAATGGGCTTGATCGGTAAAGGCAATAGCGATCGCGTCCATGCCCCTGTGGCTAGCACATAGCGATCGCTTTGCAATTTACCCGCACTGGTATCGAGGTGCGTGACGCGATGGCTGTCGCGGACGATTTGATAAACCGTCGTGCCTTCAAGGATTTTAATCGAGAGCGATCGCGCCGCTCCTAATAAAGCTGTTGCAAGCTTACGATTATTGACCTGTCCATCTTCAGGCAACCAGAGCGCACCTAAAATCGATTCCCCTAAACCAGATTGACGCTGACGGGATTCTTCAAGACTGATATATTGGGGATGTTTGGCGATGGCTTGGCGATCGCTTTCCGAAAGAACTGGAGCAAGCATCCCACAACACCAATAACCGCAATCTTGTCCTGATAACCGCATCAAGTTCGCAATCCATTGGGGATACATATCACGACTACGGATCCCAAAACTTAAGAGATCTCCTTCTAATTTTTCTGCCTCAGGGGCAAGCATTCCCGCCGCCGCCCAAGTTGCTCCACGTCCGCAGAGTTCGCGCTCAACGATCGTAACATTTGCTCCCTTTTGCGAAAGGGCGATCGCTGTCGCCAGCCCAATAACACCACCACCAATCACTAAAACATCAGTCATTTCATTTTATCCTTCTATTTCACTAGAAATTGACATAAGTTTGACATTTATCTCTAAACCTATTTCATCCTTCAAATTTAGGACTTATACCAATTCACGAAAGTGTGACAACACTTTTGTGAATTAAACACCAAACCCAGTAAGGTTTTGAGATTCCCAAAATGGCAACGCCATTTTGGGAATTGGTATTACGCATTGGATAGATGTGGCGCGGGCTTCGCTCGCGCCACATCTATCCAATACCCAGTAAACTCGTTAGCATTGCGTAAGTCCTAAAATTCATGTTAAGCAAATCATTTAAGCAGCTAGGCATAATTAAAAACCAAAACCAGAGAGCATACCGCCCGCGCAGCGGGCGGTATGCTCTTTTGGGTTTTAAGTTTACTTATGCCTAGCTACTTACTTATCATGAATCTCACTCTCTATTCCATTCTTCTACTTAGCTATAATCCCTTCTCAACTACAAAATTATTTACTCGGAAGCGCGAGTGGCGATTACGGCATAAAAGGGATCGCTGCTAGCCATACCCAGCATTGCTAAGAAAGGAGAGCTAGGTGGAACGTTTGCCACCAACTCTGGGCGAGTAAAACCTTGAGGAACTGAAGCAAAATATTTGAAGACTAACTTTGTGCGATCGCTTTCTTCTCCATCCCGCCATGCTTGAATTGCTTTTTGATAAAACATCCGATTCGAGAAGCTAATAATCGCAATGCCACCGACTTTTAGAATCCGATGAATTTCTGCAAATACGCGCTCTGGATATTGTAAATACTGCACGGAGACTGTGTTTAACACGGCATCAAAAGAGCGATCGGCAAAGGGTAATAACTGCTGTTGATTGAGATTTTGGACAAAATAGTGATCTAAACGCGGGTTGCGAGCCAATTCCGCTGCATTTAGTCCATGCCCTTCTACATGCTCAAACTCCATTTCTGCGGGGAGATGTGACACCCAACTACTCATCAAGTCAAGAATACGCGTATTTACCTGTAGTTTTTGACGGTAGAGATCGGTGAGTTGTTGAATAAAGCGATCGTCTACATGTGTAACAAAACGAGGATGGTCATAGAACAGCGCATCATCGGAGTTATCAAGTTTTGTACGTTGTTCTGAAGCAAGTTGCATAGATAGTTCAAAGGGAAGATACCAATTCCATCATACTCAAAATTTATGATTAAGTTTTGTTAAGATTTTAATGAAACTAATTCTCAATAAAAAATTCTCTTGTAGGATTAGCAAAGAAAAATTATTGCAAGTAATTCCTATTAGCTGTAATAACAAAATCCTATTCTTGATGACTTATTGTCGATCTAATTAACTATGCAAATCACTGAAAATACCGCGAAAAAGACTGCTATTCGCTATGAATGGTGGGCGGGGAATGCCCGTTTTGCTGACTTGTCAGGACTCTTTATTGTTGCCCATGTTGCTCAAGCAGCCCTAGTCACTTTCTGGGCAGGAGCGTTTACTTTGTATGAAATTTCATGGTATAGACCCGATCTACCCATGGGCAATCAAGGGCTAATTTTGCTACCCCATCTTGCCTCTTTAGGTATTGGTGTTGGGGAAGGAGGCGTAATTATTGATACTTATTCCTATTTTGTGATTGGCGCGTTGCACCTAATCTCGTCCGCAGTTTTAGCGGCTGGCGCATTGTTTCACCTGACCAAGACTCCTGCTAGTCTCAAGGGACTCAATGGCTTTGCGAAAAACTTCCACTTTGAATGGAATGACTCGCGCAAATTAGGGATTATTTTGGGACATCATTTACTGTTCTTAGGGGCGGGAGCCTTATTACTGGCTGCCAAGGCTATGTATTTCGGTGGGCTCTATGATGCTACTATTCATGCTGTGAGAGTGGTGACGGAACCAACCCTCAATCCATTGACCATTTATGGTTATCAAACCCATTTTGCTAATGTCAATAGCCTCGAAGATCTTGTGGGCGGACATATTTATGTAGGAATTATGCTTTTAGCTGGCGGAGTATGGCATATCATTGTGCCACCCCTAGCTTGGGCGAAGAAAGTTCTCATCTTCTCTAGTGAAGCTATTCTTTCCTATTCCTTGGGAGGCATTGCACTGGCGGGGTTTGTGGCTTCCTATTTCTGTGCTGTCAATACTCTCGCCTATCCAGTGGAGTTCTATGGTGAAGCTTTGCAAGTGAAGTTAAGCGTAATGCCTTTCTATGCGGATACGGTGAATTTGCCATTGGGCGCACATACCCCTAGATGCTGGCTAGCTAATGCTCACTTTATTTTAGCGTTTTTCTTCTTGCAAGGACATTTATACCATGCGCTCAAAGCTTCTGGTTTTGATTTCAGTCTCATTAGTCGGGCTCTTAACATGACCACTACATCCGCAGAATAGCTTTCAGCTTATCGATCTTGGTTCTTAAATCTCAAGCAATCTTCTAATACCAATTCACTGAAGTGTTGGCTCACTTCAGTGAATTAAAAAACAAACCCAGTAAGGTTTTGAGATTTCCAAAATGGCAACGCCATTTTTACAGTTGGTCTAACTGAGTAGATCTAAAGTCCTGTGCCTTCGGCACAGCGCAAGACACAGGATTTTATTTTCTTTCATTTTATTTGTTAATTCTTCTCAAATTCTAAGAGAACAAAAATATGGCGATGTTTCTGGGGAGCCTATTAGCGATCGCTTCACTCACTTATCTGGTCAACTTTTGGGTGCTGATGGGGCTGATTCAACGATAACCAATGGAGCAACGCGAATAACCATGACGCGAGCTTTAAATCAACTGCGGCTTGAAGAATTGATTAGCTGGCGCAATCATTATCAATCATTATTTAACCTTGCCTAAAGTGTGACCACACTTTTGCGAATTGAAAACTAAACCTAGCAAGGGTTTTTAATTCAAGAAATGGCGTAGCCATTTCTTGAATTGGGATAAAAAAATATTTCAAAAATTAATTAGGAGAAACAGAATGACTATCGGTCTATTTTACGGAACTCAGACGGGGAATACAGAAAGTGCCGCAGCAGAAATTCAAAGAATATTTGGTGCGGGATTGGTTGATCTGCATGATGTTGCGAAGGCGGATATTAGCGATTTTGCAGGTTATGATTGCCTAATCATTGGCTGTCCAACTTGGAATATTGGTGAGTTGCAATCAGATTGGGAAGGACTTTTCCCTGAATTGGATGATGTAGATTTTTCGGGCAAGAAAGTTGCTTATTTCGGTTGTGGCGATCAGGTTGGCTATGCAGATAATTTCTTAGATGCGATCGGTATCCTAGAAGCAAAAATTACGGAACGGGGTGGTAAAACTGTTGGCTATTGGTCTACGGATGGATATGACTTCGATGAGTCTAGGGCTGTACAAGGCAATAAATTTGTCGGCTTGGCACTTGATGATACCAACCAAGCGGATTTGACCGAACAAAGGTTGAGAAAATGGGTAGCACTATTGAGAGTTGAGTTTGGTGTTTAGGGAAGCTTAATACTCGCACAACGAGGGGCTTATTCACTGGTTAATAAGTATAGCTGTCGCCAAATGTACTAGGACATAAAACCCAAGAATTAATTGGCGGCGCGAAGCGCCGCCAATTAATTCTTGGGTTTTGATTTGTCCTGCAATTAATTCTTGGGTTTTGATTTGTCCTACAATTAATTCTTGGGTTTTGATTTGTCCTACAATTAATTCTTGGGTTTTGATTTGTCCTACAATTAATTCTTGGGTTTTGATTTGTCCTACAATTAATTCTTGGGTTTTGATTTGTCCTAATTCAAGTGACTGTAGCTATAGATGGGCATAATTAAAATCTAGATTAAAAAACTGTGGCGATCGCGCAGCGATCGCCACAGTTTTTTGGTTTTAAGCTTATTTGACTAATTATCAATAGATTGCGCTGCAATTAGTTCCGTTGCCGCATTTGCAGACATCGGACGGGAAAAGATAAAACCCTGTCCATAGTCACAGTCAAGCGAAGATAAAATCTCAATATGTAGGGCTGTTTCTAGCCCCTCAGCTATCACCTTTAAGCCTAAACGCTTGGCTAAACCAATAATCGTGGCGGTGATTTCTAGATTAGTTTGATTAGTTTCAATATTCTGTATAAAAGAGCGATCGATTTTTAAGGCGGTTAAGGGTAACGATTGCAGATAGGATAGTGAGGAGTAACCCGTTCCAAAGTCATCAATCGATAACCCAATCTTCCGTTCGCGTAAATTTCGGAGAATATCGATCGCATCTCTGATATTTTCCATTAAAACTGTTTCGGTAATTTCTAAAACTAAATTCTCTCCACTCAAGCCCGCGTCCATCAGATTTTTATCAATATTTTGCAGCAATGTGGGGCTCACTAACTGTAATCCCGAAAGATTAACACTAATATAATCAGGGCAGATATCAGCAAATTCTTTTTGCCATCGCCCCATCTGCTGACAGGCTTCCAGTAATACCCAATTACCAAGTAAGACAATCAGTCCCGTCTCTTCCGCTAGAGGAATGAATTTTAAGGGAGATATCCACCCTTGGGTTGGATGCTGCCATCTTACCAAAGCTTCAAAGCCCACGATCTTGACTGAATTTAAGGCAAAAATAGGTTGGTAATGGACTTGCAATTGCTCGGATTTAATCGCTTCTTGCAAGTTCACCTCTAGATTTAGGCGCTGTATAGCTGTCTGCTGCATACTTGGATGAAAAAAGACTGTTCTTGTCCCAGAGCCGTATCGGGCATAATTATTAGCTGTATCTGCGGCTTGGAGTAGATCTTCAGCCTTCTCATAGACAATATCGCTTAAGGCCACGCCTATATGGATTAGTGAGGATATGCTAATCTCCTCTAGTTCTATGGGATATTCAAACAATTGATGGAGTTCTTTGATATAAATTTCTACAACTTCTAGACTTTCTAGGGGTTGGAAAAAAATAGCAAATTCGTTATTTTCTAGGCGAGCTAATATTTTTGAAGGAGCATTCCATTGTTCTAAGCGACGCGCAACTTCAACTAATAAGCGATCGCTCACAGCGTGACCAAATCCCGATTTAATAATTGCATATCGCTCAATATCAATAATCAAAAGGGCAAAGTCTTTTTGATGAGATTTTTGGAAGTCAAGACCTTGCGTAACCTGTTTGATCAGCCCGTTACGGTTGGGGATTCCTGTCAATTGATCGTAAAAGCTTAAATTATGCAACCGCTCCTGCGCTTCTTGCAGATTTTGTTGTTGCTGCTGCAAATGATGAACGAAGGTCAGCGTTTTATTAATGGTTACCTCCATATCTTCAAAATTAATGGGCTTAGTCAAAAAATCAAAAGCACCGAGATTCATCGCTGTCCGAATGTTTTTCATGTCCCCATAGGCGGAAACCACTACAGCCTTGAGAGGGCGATCGATCTCGGCTAGCTTAGAAAGTAGAGTTAACCCATCCATTTCTGGCATTCTGATATCTGTTAGAACCATATCAATGGCGCTGTTTTGTAATATCTGAAGCGCTTCTACCCCATTTTGAGCAAATTGAAAATTAAGTTCACCCGCTTGGATTCTTTTTCTAAAACGCTGCTGCATGAGACGTTGGATTTCCACCTCATCATCAACTACAAGAACCAAATTTAATTTATTTTTCATGGCTCGATTAATATTAGTTTCGACAGCCCCCATTAACTATAGCGGTTTTCACCTTAGCACAGGCTGATATAAAAATTAAAGCCAATCCCATTAGCTCTCATTTTGCTATGACCAAGTTCCCGTCGCACTTTAATCTGAAATAAAAGCTAAACTCCTGTTGGGAACATTAATTTAAGCAGATTTCTAGCAAATTTTAGCTTGTTGTCTTTGGGAATTTGCTGGAAATTTTAGGTGATCAATTATTGAGGTAAGGTGATCGTAACCTCAGTAAATTCACCTAAATTACTAACGATATCTAAGGAGCCTTGATGTTGCTTAACTATAATGTCATGGGTAAGAGAAAGCCCTAGTCCTGTCCCTGCCCCAGGGGGTTTAGTTGTGAAAAAAGGATCGAGGACTTTAGATAGGATTTCTGGTGCGATACCATATCCATTATCATGTATACGAATTTCTACGCGATCGCTAACCATTCTTGTCGAAACTGTGAGGGTCGGTTTATATTCTGAGTCAATTCGCAAATTATTTCTAGTTAATTCCAAAAGTTTTAAACGAATTGCATCACAGGCATTATCAACTAAATTAATGAAAGCTCGGATGAGATTGGTAGGAATTACCTCCACAATATCGACATCGGGACTGTAGTTAGTATTGAGCGTTACTAAAAAGTCGTCATCGCTGGTAAATTTACTATGAAATGACAAATTGATGGCTTCCTTCAGTAATTCATTGATTTGGGTGAATTGGGTACAGTGATTGTCAATATCAGTGCGAGTATGTTGCATCATACTGGTAATGATCTCCGCAGCGCGTTGGCTATGACGACAGATCGTGCTAGCGTTTTCCTGCAAATCATCAATCAAAGCTTTTATAACTTGAGATGTAGGGTCATCAGATTGCAGCGTCGGTTGCAGCGTGTCGAGAAGATCCTGCGCTAGTTCGATAGAACCTTCAGCGTAATTTTTGACAAAATTGAGAGGGTTGCGTAATTCATGGGCAACACCAGCCGTCAGCGTACCAAGGGAAGCTAGTTTTTCTTGAGCGATGATGCGCTCTTGAGCCGATTTTAGGGCGACGGTTCGCTCCTCTACGCGATTTTCTAAGGTTTGTGAATATTCTGCCAATTGTTGGTTCGCCTGTTTCAATTCACTATTTACCCATGATAGATTTTGTAAAAGTGTTTCTCTTTCGAGATCTGATCGTTTCCGATCGGTGATATCCATCGCGACTCCAATGAGCCGAAAACCTTCGCCATCTTCGGTCTCAACGACTTTTCCACTTACCGCAATCCAACGAATTTCCCTATTAAGATAATTGATGCGATATTCGATTTTGTATGGAGAATGGGTGGTAAAGCTATGGTGCAGGGTCTCAAATACCCGCTCTTGATCCTCAATATAAACTAACTTCAGAAAAGCTTCCCGATCGCCAGGAAATTGGCCAGGAGCAAAGCCAAAAATTTCCTCTGTGCGCTCAGACCAGTAACCCTCGTCCAAGTTTGATTCCCAAGTTCCCATTTCCGCTGCTTCTAGGGCCACTTGCAACCTTAAACTCTCAGATTTCAGTTTTTGTTCTACAATTTTGCGATCGCTAATATCTCTCACCATCAGTAAGACATATTCCTGACTAATAGGTGTAATCCGCACTTCTTCATAATATTGGCGACCATTCTTGATAAATTGTTGCTCGTAGACCTGTAACCTATTGGTAGCGATCGCCTCTTCAATGGCATTTAGTTTATTTTGTTGCAGTTCAAGGGGTAAGTCCTGATAAAGGGGGTGAGCGCTGGGTTCAGTATCTGATTGATCCGCAGAAAACATCGGCATATAGGTTCCATCGCGCCTTACGCGCAGCAATAGATCGGGGATAGCGGAAATCAAGGCGCGATTATGTTCCTCACTGGCTTGGAGGTTTTCTGTCCGCTGCTTTACTTTGGTTTCTAGGGATTGGTTGAGTTCCTGTAGGGCGATTTCGGTACAGACGCGATCGGTAATAATTTCCCCAAATATAATAATTCCGCCAATGGAGTCGGTTTCATCGTACCAAGGACGAACTTCCCAGCGCAGCCATTCTTGAGTTCCATCGGGGCGAACATAAAGATCCTTTTCATTCCTCGTCACAATGCCCTCTAGCCCCGCTTGATAGGCATCTCGCCAATGCCGAGAGATGTTTGGAAAAACATCATAGTGAGAGCGGTTAATGGGCAAAGATTCCAATTGATAATCGCTTAACCATCGCTTACTAGCGACTAAGTAGCGCATCTGTCGGTCTAACATCGCCACGCCCACTGGCGTATGTTCTACAAAAAAGAGCAGTTGTTGTTCGTTACGACGGAGTTGCTGCGTACGCCTTTGGACTTTTTGTTCTAAAGTGTAAGAATATTCGGCAAGTTGTTGGTTTGCCTTTTCCAGCTCGATCGTGCGTTGGTATACTTGCTGCTCTAAGTTTTTTGTTAAGCGTCGTAGTTGTAAATGATTTTTGATACGCGCCAATACCTCAGCTTCCTGAAAAGGTTTGGTAATATAGTCTACAGCTCCTAATTCCAGCCCTCTCGTCTTGCTTTCCGTATCGGATAGCCCCGTCATAAAAATTATGGGGATTTCCTTGCAACTTTCCATGGATTTCAATTTCTGGCAAGTTGCAAATCCGTCCATCGTTGGCATTTCTACATCTAGCAAGATCAGATCGGGGGATTGTCGTTGCAGGAGTTTAAACATGCGCTCGGCACTAAGCGCGATCGCGACTTCAAATTTGGCATTAATCAGGGCATCAGAAATAACTTCTAAATTAACGGGTGTATCATCAACAATCAGAATTAATTCGGGATTAGAGGCGTACATAGATCCAAGATTGAGGCGATCGGTAAATATATTCTAGGCAATTGTTAAGAAATATGTTTTTTAGCCATTCTCAAGGCTCCTAAATACGCCAACCCTATCTATGAGATCTATAAGTAAAATTTCTGAGTAAAGTCGCTCCGCACCAATTATTCACGGGGATTGGGAGAAAGCATCAAAAATTTTATTATTGCCTCAAAATCAAAGTTGCAATCTCGCTCTATTATCGGTAGCATAGAGGATAATAAAAAATGTAATAAAACGCAACAATCAAAAATATTTGATTCATGTAACTTGTAAGCCAATAGCTCTCAGTTCATGGCGCACAGCCGCTTGTTGAAAATAGTTAAAGATAGGAAATTTGAGAAAGGAGTGACACAATGCAGCAGCAGGGCAGAGCCCTAACTGTTCCAATCGGTCTGATGGGCGCAGCACAGGGATTTAATCCAACAATACTACTGCTATTAGGTTCAATTGTTTTAGCAACTGCATCAACGACAGGGTATTGGGTATGGGGCTGGGCACACTGGCTAGTATTTCTTTGTAATTTTTCGGCGCTCTATGTATTGGGAACCGTCATCCACGATGCCTGTCATAATGTCGCTCACCCCAATCGTATTGTGAATGCGGCGATCGGACATATTGCCGCTATCCTACAAGGATTTGTATTTCCCGTATTTACTCGCGTCCATATGCAGCACCATGCCCATGTAAATGATGAAGAGGATGATCCAGATCATTTTGTTTCGACGGGTGGACCTTTGTGGTTGATTGCCGCGCGATTTTTCTATCATGAAGTTTTCTTTTTCCAGCGTCGTCTGTGGCGTAATTACGAATTATTGGAATGGGCGATCAGCCGATCGATCGTGGTAGCAACGATTTTTGTTGGCTATCACTATGGATTTCTGGGCTATATGATGAACTTCTGGTTTGTTCCTGCCGCAGTGATGGGGCTTTTGCTCGGATTGTTTTTTGATTACCTCCCCCATCGTCCTTTTGTAGAGCGATCGCGTTGGAAAAATGCTCGCGTTTATCCCAGTAAGTTTCTCAATATCTTACTTTTAGGTCAGAATTATCATTTGGTTCACCATTTATGGCCAAATGTACCTTGGTACTATTATGAGAGGGCTTACTATCAAATGAAGCCATTGCTTGATGCCAATGGTTCACCGCAGACCCTAGGGATTTTCAAGATGCCCGATCTAGCTGGCTTTTTATACGATGTGTTCTTGGGGATCCGTTTTCACTCGAAGCATAAGTAACGTGAGTTCTGGATAATTTGAAACGGGATTTGATAAAGGGTTTGCTACGCAAACCCTTTATCAAATCCCAAAAGTAAAAGCCTTGCATAGCAAGGCTTTTACTTTTGGGATTTTAAAATTTGCCAGCTTAACTCAAACTGGCGTTAGTTTATTCAGGACTCGACACAGAGGATAGGGAATGATCTAACTGCATTCTGGTTTCCATTTGACGAATGAAATAGCCAGTCATCATCGCTGAGCCAATCAGTCCTGCTAAGTTTTCACGGTCAGTGGTGATACTGACATTGAAATGGGGTGGGGGCAACATACCTAGCAAATTTTGAATATTTTGATTGATAATTTGCTGCGCTTCTGGTGTTACTGACTGAGCGACAGTGGCTAATGTCTCAGGTGATTGTTTCTTGAGGTAATCAAGTAAAAGATTGTTACTGGAGTTAAGTTCGCCAAGGTTAAACATAATTAATGCCTTTGAGCATATCGGTAAAAATATATTTAGATATTTTTACCGATATGCTCAAAGGCTTTTGAGTCGGAAAACCGTATTTAACCGAACTGCTAAATAACGCCATTTCGGGTTTGGCAGGCAAACTTTCCAAGCTAAAAATAAAAGCCTTGCGTAGCAAGGCTTTTATTTTTGGGTTTTGAGAGAGGGTTTGCGTAGCAAACCCTTTATCAAAGCTCGTTTCAAATTATCCCGAACTCACGTTATATAGCAGTAGCCAGTTATGTTAGGACAAAAACAAAACCCAGAAGATTGTTGCGGCGCTTCGCGCCGCAACAATCTTCTGGATCAGCCTAAAAATCATCGTCATAGCTGCCGCTGTTGCTGGCAGCTTCATTGTCTTTGCGCGAGCCTAACAACTCAAGGCGATCGATCAGGATTACCGATTTTTGGCGTTCTTCTCCCGTAGAGCGATCGTTCCAGCGATCGAACTTCAGGGAGCCAACAACGCCTACTAAACTACCTTTCTTGACATAGTTGGAAGCAATTTCGGCGGTTTTGCCCCAAGCTTCTAAGTCAAACCAATCGGGCGGTTCGTCGCGGTTGCTCGTAACTCGGTTGATGGCAACTGTAAATTTGCAAACTACCGAACCAGACTCGAAATATTTAACTTCGGGATCGCGCCCTGCCCGTCCCACGAGATGAACTTTATTTAGGGTCATAAGACAAGTATCGGGAAATCTTATTGGTGAGAGATATTTAATATTTTATCTGTTTTTCAGCGATCGCCAATACATAGTCCCTCCCCATTAAAATTAAAACCCCACAAGCAGTGGCGCACGCCACTGCTTGTGACGCTCTACTTATTTTGAGCTAAAAAGTGGCGCTAAAGGAGATTTGTACGGAAACACGCACCCTTTAGCAATGTAGAACCGATCCTGTTTAAAAGGGAGACACTCTAAAATATTCACAATAGATATTTATCGATCTCTAAAATCATCTCTAAACCCGACCACAGGAGGCAACTCGCGATGCAACCGACAAATCCTAATCAGTTTACCGAAAAAGCTTGGGCAGCGATCGCAAGGACACCCGATGTGGTGAAAGCGTCTCAGCAACAGCAAATTGAACCTGAACATTTGCTCAAAGCCTTACTAGATGAAGAGGGACTAGCGGCTAGTATTTTTAGTAAAGCGGGGCTAAACATTCAACGTTTACGCGATCGCACTGATGAGTTTATCAATCGACAGCCCAAGGTTTCTAGTTCTAACAGCAGTGTGTACCTAGGCAAAAACTTAGATGTGCTACTCGATCGCGCTGAAAAGGAACGCAAAAGTTTTGGGGATGATTTTATCTCTATTGAACATATCCTTTTACCCTATTGCCAAGATGAACGCTTTGGCAAACAGCTCTATCAAGAAATGGGATTGGATGAAACCAAGCTCCGCAATGTTATTCAGCAAGTCCGAGGCAATCAAAAAGTGACCGACCAAACTCCCGAAAATAAATATGAAGCATTGACCAAATATGGTCGCGATCTTACGGAATTAGCCCGTGAGGGTAAACTTGATCCCGTGATTGGTCGCGATGATGAAATTCGCCGCACGATCCAGATTTTGTCGCGCCGCACCAAAAACAATCCCGTTTTAATTGGTGAACCTGGAGTTGGCAAAACGGCGATCGCCGAAGGACTCGCCCAACGGATTTTGAGTGGTGATGTTCCTGAATCTCTCCAAGGTCGCAAGCTGATCGCCCTAGATATGGGTGGACTGATTGCGGGAGCGAAATATCGTGGCGAATTTGAAGAAAGACTGAAGGCGGTTCTGAAGGAAGTTACCGAATCAAGCGGTCAATTTATTCTCTTTATCGATGAGATTCATACCGTTGTGGGTGCAGGTGCGACTCAGGGGGCTATGGATGCTGGTAACTTGTTAAAACCGATGTTGGCAAGGGGGGAACTGCGTTGCATTGGTGCGACTACCCTCGATGAATATCGTAAATATATTGAGAAAGATGCCGCGCTCGAACGACGGTTTCAACAGGTCTATGTCGATCAGCCCAATGTCGAAGATACGATCTCGATCCTTCGCGGTCTGCGCGATCGCTACGAATCCCATCACAATGTCAAAATATCCGATACGGCTTTAGTGGCAGCCGCCACCCTTTCTAATCGCTACATTAGCGATCGCTTTTTGCCTGACAAAGCGATTGACCTCGTTGATGAAGCTGCTGCGAAATTAAAAATGGAAATCACTTCGCAACCCGAAGAGCTTGACGAAATCAATCGCAAAGTAATTCAACTGGAAATGGAATGTCTTTCATTAAAGAAGGAAAATGATCGCGAATCCCTCGATCGGCTCGAAAAGTTGAATAAAGAACTGGGTGGATTGAAAGAAGAACAAACTACTCTCAAAGCGCGATGGGAAGCGGAAAAGCAGGTGATTGACAACCTCGGCAAGATCAAGGAAGACATTGCCCATGTGAATGTGGAAATCCAACAAGCCGAACGTGATTACGATCTGAGCAAGGCGGCTGAATTGAAATATGGCAAACTTACCGACCTCCAACGTCAGTTGGAAATTGCCGAGGTCAATTTAGAGGAAGCGAAAAATTCTGGGCGATCGCTACTGCGTCAGGAAGTTACCGAAGAGGATATTGCCGAAATCATCTCCAAGTGGTCGGGTATCCCCGTGAGCAAGCTCGTAGAATCTGAGAAGGAAAAGCTTCTCCAACTAGAAAATGTGCTTCATGATCGCGTCATCGGTCAAGAAGAAGCAGTTACGGCGATCGCCGATGCTATTCAGCGATCGCGGGCGGGGCTGGCGGATCCCAATCGCCCGATCGCTAGTTTTATTTTCTTAGGACCAACGGGAGTTGGTAAAACTGAACTCGCCAAAGCTCTCGCCGCCTATCTCTTTGATACAGAAGAGTCGATGGTGCGGATCGATATGTCTGAGTATATGGAGAAACACAGCGTTTCTCGCTTGGTGGGCGCACCTCCTGGCTATGTCGGTTATGAGGAAGGTGGTCAATTGACCGAAGCTGTGCGTCGTCGCCCCTATGCTGTCATTCTCTTTGATGAAATTGAGAAAGCACATCCCGATGTCTTTAACATCATGCTGCAAATTCTTGATGATGGAAGGGTTACTGATTCCCAAGGTCGCACCGTAGACTTTAAGAACGCCATTATCATCATGACCAGTAATGTTGGCTCTCAGTATATTCTCGATATTGCTGGCGATGACTCCCGCCATGAAGAAATGCGCGAGCGGGTGATGGAATCAATGCGAGCGAGCTTCCGTCCTGAGTTCCTCAACCGCATTGATGAAATCGTGATCTTCCATGCGCTGCGTCGAGATGAATTGCGACGGATTGTCAAGCTACAGGTTCAGCGCTTAGAAAAACGTTTAAGCGATCGTCGCATGACTCTAAAAATTGCCGATGTTGCCTTGGATTTTCTTGCTGAAGTTGGCTACGATCCTGTCTATGGGGCGCGTCCACTCAAGCGGATCATTCAGCGTCAACTGGAAACGCAAATTGCGAAGGGTATTCTACGAGGCGAATTTACAGATGGAGATACAATTTTTGTCGATATCGAGAATGAACGGCTTGTCTTCAAGCGTCTTTCTGCAAATCTAGTCCCAATTTAAATATGACTAAGTAGTTCGGCATAATTAAAAACCAAAACCAGAGAGCATACCGCCCGCGTAGCGGGCGGTATGCCCTGCCTACCAATTGCCATTTAATCCTGTTCTGATGAAGGTAATCGCCGACGTGCCGAAGCGATCGCTTGTTGGAGTTTTGCTTGAAGTAGTTCTTTGGGTGGTAATACGGTGAGGTATTCGGCGACATGGATACCGCTTGGCTCTTGTATTCGTGGCGAAAGTTGCCGAGTTTGAGGTCGATCGCGACAAGACGTTTGAGTTTGCGGTTATAGAACAGCAGGTCAATATAAAAGTCATCATTATCGATTTGGATACGTTTTTGCCTTGCAATAAAGGTGAATCCTGCGCCAAGTTCTAGTAAAAATTTCTCGATGTCTCGCAAGATGGCATCTTCGAGGTCTTTTTCGAGGTAGCGATCGCTTAGGGACTTGCGAGAAAATAAGATACCAATCCAGATTTACCAGAATCGGTGGCGCGGCGGAGCCGCGCCACCGATTCTGGTTTTATATTTGGTACTTCATTAAATCGCAAGTCCCTTATATCTAAAAAGTCGAGGATGTAGGGATCTTTTAGCAGTAAATCGGGTGAAATTTGCTTGTTTTCGCGTAATTGTTCTAAATCATGGCGAATGGTTTCTTCTGGTTTGCGGGAGATGGCGGTGCGCTCGAATAGCATGGAGTTGATGCGTTCTTGTAGTTGGCGAACGCTCCAATTTTCGAGTTGCGTAATCTCAATATAGAAATTGCGCTTCAGTGGGTCATCTATGCCCATAATTAGTTTGAGATGTGACCAACTCAATTTTGCACACAGTGTATGCAGAATTTCTCGATCGGGAAAAACTTCGGCTATCAGGATGTAATAGCGCAGTTGCCTTTCGCTCCAGCCTTTACCGTAAGTTTGGGTAAGGTGTCGCGAAAGTTCTGTTATAACCTGTTTGCCATATTCGGCGCGTTGACGTTGGAGTATTTCGGTTTGAATGCGATCGCCAACTTGCCAATAGAGCATGGTAATTTCGGCATTGATGGCAACGGCGGCGCGTTGTTTGGCGGCATCAATAAGCTGACGAATTTCGCTAAAGAGTGTTTGCGCTGTCTCTTGGATATCTGGCTTAATCTGTGATGGGTTGCGATCAGATGTGCTCATAATTGGTGAGATATGTCTCTTAATTGCTACTTAGATAAATCTCTACATTTCGGGTATTCCATGTTGCGATGCCAATTCCAAAAAAGTCTTGATCTTCAGTCCAGATTGGGCAATCTAATGCTAGAGCTAGAGCAACTATAGTCCAGTCTTTCAGATCACGATCTTCTATCCTGCGTTTTGCATCATCCTCATAGTCACTATAAATTTCCTGAGCTAATGGTGTGACTATTTTTGCCAGTTGTGCGATCGCATTTAAGAATGGCTCTAGTGCAAGATTCCTTTTTTGTAATATTTTGGGCAAATGGTGATTCAATTCGTCATAGCAACTGACGGGGGTAACGAAACTACAGCTAGAACTATACTTCTCTAGTAAGTTGGGAACTCGTTCTCCTAATATTGCGCGAATGAGAATGTTGGTATCTAGGACAATTAACTTTCTCATCTTTAAGGTGTGTGTTTCCTAACGCTTTGAAAATCAGCAAATAGCTCCTCTTCACTGATACCTTGTGTTTGCAGTAATTGGGTGATTTTTTGCACTGCTTGTTGTAGAACGAGTAAGTCTTGTTTTTGGGGAGTAGGTTGTGTGGGGATGTAGTAGCCTATTGGTACGCCATGAGAGGTAACAGCTATTGGCTCAGATGTTTGCTTGGTGTATTTGTGTAAGTTCGCCCGAAATTCTTTAATTCCGACAGATTGGATTTCCATAGCCACAAATTGTTAAAGTGTACTCAAGTGTACACTTTAACATAAGTTATAAGTTATTGGCGATCGCCGAATGCGAGAGTAATTGTGTAATGCTGATAGTAAGTAATTAAGACCAAAAGGTAAAATATTTTGCTACTCATCAGTCAAAGATTCCTGTAACTGCTGTTGCAATATTTCACACTCTATCGCTAATGGAATGTCCAACTCCTTCGCTAAAAACAACGCTTGCTGACAGCAATCCATCGCTAGATTGAGTTTCTCAAGTTTTTGGTACAGGTCAGCTAAATTCTTGAATAGTAATGCTTCATTTTCTCTGTCGCCAATTTCATGAAAGATTGCCAATGCCGTTTGCATTTTTTCTATTGCGTCTGGATACTTCTCTAGTTTTATAAGTGCAGATGCTAAATTGCTTAGAGCAACACTTTCACCACGACGATCTTTAATTTCTCGTGTAATACTTAAGTGGGTTTGATAGAAACTAATTGACTGAGCGAAGTCTCCTAGAATGTAGTACATAATCCCATACTTACCCAGTGCCGTTCCTTCCCCTTTAGGATCTTTAATCTCCCGTGAAATTACTAGTTGGTGTTGATAACATTCAAAAGCTTTCTCAAATTGTCTTAACATAATATAGGCATTCCCTAAGTTACTGAAGATACTTGCTTCTGCTTGCCTATTTTTTAGGTTTTGCATGATATTTAAAGATTTCAGATGGGGGCAAAAATGAGTCAATACATTCGGTGGTTTACCGATGGAGAAAGGAGATATGCCCAACAACTATGGCAAATGGCAAGTGTGTACCTCAAATCCACCGCAGTAAGTCGTGAGTATGGACATCGGAAGGTATGGCGACATGGATTAGAAGTTGCTATCAAAATCAAAGGTTCACAGGGTAATCGTCGGGTCGAATGGCTCAAACCAGAACATCCCTATACGGCTATTAGTGACAAGAGTGACGTTCATGCTAATCACAATGAAGCAAACAACAGTGCCTTGAGAAGGAGATGTAGCGCTTATCGTCGTAGACAAAACTTGTATGCGAAGAATACGGATGGATTGCAACGAGCAGTTACCGTACAACGATTAGTTCACAACTGGGTGCGACCTCATGTGAGCTTAGGGAAGAACAAGACTCCTGCTATGGTGATCGGGCTATATCATCGACCGCTTTCCATGCTGGAGTTGCTTTCACTACGGGGCTTTCACTCCCTCACGATTTAACTGACCAGTGCCAATTATAACCTTACTTTTTCGTACTTTCTCGTAACGACAACAGCAGAGCCACTTGGCAGAATTAGAACATCAATTTAGTTGAGCCTAAGAGGCAATAAACCAATGACAAATCAAACATCAGCCAACACTAATCAAACCACCGCATCCATAACACCCATCGATACCGCAACGATCACAAAACATGGAGAATCTCCCACATCAATTCTTTTAGCGATCGCTATTCTAATTTCAATGTTGCTCAGTAGCCTCACTGGATTAGTGCGCGTCATCTTAATGAGTAAACCACCCAAGTAAATGTATTTTTGGCGATCGCTATTTGTAGAGATTATTGATGCGATCGCCTATCTCTACCTTGCTTACATTTTGACTTTTGAAGCGATTATTTTTGTCTATAAAGCTCTGTTAGCGATCGCGCTTGATGATGACAAAAGGCGATCGCCCCAAAACAAGTAAAGCTTATAATAATCACAACTCACAGCTAATTCATCAACACTTAAACCTATGCTCCAACTCCAAGAACAATACATTACCAACGCTCAAGGCGATTTAGAAGAACAAGAAATTTTAGAAGCATTTGAAAGCGATCGCCTCACTCGCACAGCAAACTGGCAGGAAGAGCTAGAGCAGCATAAACAAATCGCATCCGCAACCTTTGCTCAAAACAATACAATCAACATTCCTGTTTCTGAGAAAGACCTGCGATCACTCCAAAAACGTGCCTTAGCAGAAGGAATTCCCTATCAATTATTTGTCTCCAGCATTTTACATAAATTTATTGAAGGCAAATTAGTAGAAATTTCTTGATTGCACTTGATGATGACAAAAGGCGATCGCCCCTAAACGAGTAAAGCTTATAATAATGGCAACTCATAGATAATTCATCGACACTTAAACCTATGCTGCAACTCCAAGAACAATACATCACCAACGCTCAAGGCGATCGCATAGCCGTTATCCTCGAAATTACTGCATATCAAAAGTTACTCGAAGAAATGGATGAATTTCTTTGCTGGAAAGGCTATCAACAAGCAGTTGAAGAAACAGAAAAAGAATTTGCTAATGGTGATTTTGTAACCCTAGATCATTAATAACCACATCCCTGTTTGGACGATCATCTCACTCCAATAACAAGGAGCCGATACCCCAGAACTTTTACGCAACTTCCCTTCATTAACCATAGACGACTTGAGCAACGCCCGATTTTATTACACTACACATCAAGAAGAAATCAATCGCGCGATCGCTTCTCACCAATACGAACAAGAGGAAGTGATCGCCTAATTCGCATCCAAAAGCAAACCCAACCCAAGTCCAGTACACCAGTATTTGTCATTCGTGAATACTAAGGGTGTTTTGCGATCGCGATTGATGATGACAAAAGGCGATCTCTATTTGTAGAGATAATTAGGGCGATCGCCTTTACTGCTAGGTTTTGCTAAACTAAAGCTAACTTGAGCGTGAGTCGAGAAAATTAGTATGAACACAATTAAAAGCGAGATCGTACAACGCTTAGAAATTATCCCTGATGATAAGCTGCGCGAAGTTCTTAGCTTCTTAAACTATCTGGTGTGGCAAACTGAAAACTCACGCACTCAAGAAGATACAGACTGGCTAGAGAGTGACTTGTCAGGTTTAGATAACTATGAACCCTACGAATGGCAGGAAGGAGAACTGCAAGAAGGGCTACCAGTAAAATTTGTCTCTGAAACAGGAAAAATTGAGATCGGTTTATGACAGCGCATATTTTACAAATTGGTGACGTTATAACAGCAAAATTTCCTAGCCAAAATCCTAGTGGTAGAGAGCAAGAAGGCTACAGACCTGCAATTGTTGTAGGAATCCCCAGCCGATTAGGAAAACTGCGCTTTCCTCTAGTCTTCGTTGTACCCATGACAACTGATCGTGGGCAAGATTGGGCTGCAAACTCTCCTGATTTATATGTACGCTTTTCGATTGGAATAGCTGGATTAAAATCACCATCAATTGCTCTATTAGATCAAGTTCGTGCAATAGATATTTCTCGCATTGTCGCATATCGTGGCAGCCTCACACCTCAACAGTATGTTGCGATCGCAGAATCCCTTAAAAAAATAATGGAAACTAAGTAAAAACCTCATTGCCTTTTGTAGAGATAATTAGGGCGATCGCTATATTCGTTGAGTTTTGCTAAGCTTAGAATAGTGGGATAGAAACAATAGGTGCATATGCAAATATCTTTAAAAAATTTATTAGAAGAGTTATCTGGAATTGAAGTAATTACAAACCCAGAACAGGTTGCGAAACTATCAGAAGATTTCGCCCACTTTAGTCCTGTCCTTGTTCCACTCCTAACTGGTAAAGTTGGCGATGCTGTAGTTCGTCCTACCAATGAAAACGAGGTACTGAGAATAGCCAAAGCCTGCGTCAAATACAACATTCCCCTCACGGTGCGCGGCAGCGGTACGGGCAACTACGGACAATGCACACCCCTCAAAGGCGGCGTTATATTAGAAACCCTGCGAATGCAAGAAATCAAATGGATTAAAGCGGGACTAGCCTGCGTAGAAACGGGCGTAAAAATGGCAGTCCTCGATAAAAAAGCCCAAGAAATTGGCTGGGAATCGCGAATGATTCCTTCTACCTTTAGAAGCGCGACGGTTGGGGGATTTATCGCGGGAGGTAGTGGCGGTATCGGTTCCGTACTCTACGGACAACTACGCGATCGCGGTAATTTAAGAGCCGTAAGGGTCGTTACCCTCGAAGATGAACCCAGAATTATCGAATTGCGAGGCGATGATGTCCAAAAAGTCGCTCATGCCTACGGAACCAACGGCATTATTACCGAATTAGAAGTTCCCCTCGCTCCAGCCTATGGATGGGATGAATTCGTAGTGAGTTTCCCCGACTTCATGACAGCCGCTCGGTTTGGGCAAGCCCTTGGCAATAGTGACGGCATTATCAAAAAGATGATTAGTGTCCATACATCACCGATTGCTAATTATTTCAATGCTCTCCAGAGCTACATTCCCAAGGATTCCCACTGCGCTCTAGTGCTAGTAGCGGAAAGCGATCGGGAACCATTTCAAAGCCTCGTACGAGACTTTAAGGGCGAAATTTGCTACGAAAAAAGCGCAAGGGATGCGGGTAAAGGAATCAGCCTGATCGAATTTTCTTGGAATCACACCACCTTACATGCTCGCGCCGCCGATCCTTCCCTCACCTATCTTCAGAGCCTATTTTTGAACGATCCACAATTGGAACTAGTCCAACGGATGCATGAGTATTTTGGCGATGAAGTGATGATGCATCTAGAGTTTATTAAGGTGAATGGAGTAGTCATCCCTGCGGCGATTCAGGTGGTGCGTTTTACCACTAGCGATCGCTTAAACGAGATCATTCGATATCATGAGGCGCAGGGCGTATTCATTGCCAATCCCCATACCTATATTCTCGAAGATGGTGGTATGAAAACGGTTGACTATGAGCAACTAAACTTCAAGCGTATGGTCGATCCCTACGGTTTAATGAATCCTGACAAAATGAAAGCATGGCAATAGATTTAAGAAGGGCGTGGCGGCGCGAAGCGCCGCTACGCCCTTCTTGTTTTATGTCCTACCGCAATTATCGATCAAACGAACCACAAGGAAATTTTTGAAAGCGTTGCGAAGCAACGCTTTCAAAAATTTCCTTGGTTTGGGTTTGAGCGCCAAGTGCTGTAAGCAAAAGGGCTTGATGGCGGTTATTAAGTCCCTGCAATTTTGGCGATCGCAAGCTAAACTATACATCTGCTGCCAGTTTTGTTAAGACAAAATCAAAAAAACAAAGAGAGTTGCCGCGCGGAGCGGGGGCAACTCTCTTTGGGGTTTTATGTCCTGATACAGTTGGCGGCAGCTACACATAACTTTACAATGTTAAAATAAGAAGTTAAAAGTTTGGCTGTAACCATGACTGCAAATACCTTACTGATAGACGATCCCCATCCCGTAAGCAATAGCCTGAATAGTAATTCCGCCGAAATATTGCCAGCGGGCGGACGAGATCCAGAGCGCTTTGATTGGCTGGAGGTATGGTATCCCGTTTTTTATCTGGAAGACTTAGATAAAACCAAACCTGCCAAATTTACCTTACTAGAACGGGATCTCGTCATTTGGTGGGATCGCCATAGTAATGCATGGCAAGCCTTCGACGATCGCTGTCCGCATCGCCTCGTACCTCTATCGGAAGGTAGAATTGCCGAAGATGGTTTACTCGAATGTCCCTATCATGGCTGGGCCTTTAAGGGTGATGGCAGTTGCGATCGCATACCGCAGCAACCTGAAGGTGGAACCGCCCATACTTCAAAGCGAGCCTGTGTGTCATCCCTGCCCACAGCGGAACGACAAGGACTGCTATTTATCTACGCTGGTAAACCCGAAAATGCACCTCAAGTCAAAATCCCCATTATCGAACCCCTCGAGACTGAAACTGATAAATGGACTCTTTTCGGAACCTTTCGCGATCTTCCCTACGATGCGATTACCCTTTTAGAGAATGTTCTCGATGCCAGTCATCTTCCCTTTACCCATCATAAGTCCGTTGGCAATCGTGCTAATGCCGCGCCGATGGTTTTAGAAGTTCTCGAAACCGAAAAATATGGATTTAAAGGGACTTGGGAAGAAGGCCCGAGACGAGGAAAGTTAGGAAGGCAAGATACTACTTTTATTGCGCCTTCTCTGATGTGGCACGATCTTACTTCTAAACAATTTGGGAGAACCATTACCGCCGTTTATGCGACACCGACCCGTAAGGGAGAATGTCGGTTATTTGCAAGATTTCCTTTTCAATTTAGTTCGGCTATTCCTCGTTTCTTTATTGGCATTACTCCTCGTTGGTATTCCCATATCGGGCAAAATGGAATCCTTGAGGATGACCAGATCTTCTTACATTACCAAGAGCGCTATCTCGAACAGGCTCTTGCTAAGATGGAAGATCGGGGCAATCATGCAAAAGCTTTTTATCTTGCTACCTCAGCCGATACCTATGTAACTGAATTACGGAAATGGGTCAGCCGCTATCAAGCCGACCCATTTGCTGGTCAGCAACTAACCGCTCCCCTAGTTAAAGAAGTTCTCCTAGATCGCTATCATTCCCATACTTCTAAATGTGCGAGTTGCAGTCAAGCTTTGCGAAATGTCCGCAGGCTCAAAACTGCAAGTATGACGATCGCCGCGATCGTATGGACGATTATTCCCTTACTTAGTTTCTGGTTTGCCCCAGCGAATATAACTGTGATAGGTATTGGGTCGCTTGTCGTGGCGATCGCGATCGCTCTATGGTTCCTTGGCAATAATTTGGAGCGTAAATTTATTTACGGTCAGGAAACTCCATTGCGAAATCTATAAAAATCATGCGATTGGGGGAGAATCCTCCCTAAATCATTTGTAGATTTTGGGGTTTGTGGAAGCGCACCCCGAAGGGGTGCGCTTCCACAAACCATTTAGGATTGCTATATACTGGCGATCGCTTATGATGGCGATCGCTAAAGCCATCTCCATCGGTTTTTTGAGTTTTTATGTGCCCAAGGCATATAAAAACCTCTATACTTCAACGCTTTGGAAATAATTAGGAACAACGATGATTAAACTCTATGGTGGCGCGAGAAGTCGGGCTGCAATTATTAAATGGTATCTAGAAGAATTGGAAACTCCCTTTGAGTTTCAATTACTGGATCTGAAAGGAGGTGAGCATTTACAGCCTGAATTTTTAGCCATTAACCCCTTTGGGAAGGTTCCTGCCATTGATGATGATGGCTTAATCGTTTGGGAGTCGGGTGCGATTTTGCTCTATCTCGCTGACAAGTACGCTCAATTACCCACAATCCAAGATCGAGCGATCGCTGCCCAATGGGTATTATTTGCCAATTCCACCCTTGGCACTGGGCTTTTTAGTGCTGAAACCCGCGAGAAGGAAACACCAAGGTTGCTCGGTGGATTAAACAAAGTTCTCGAAAAACAACTCTATCTTACTGGCGATAGCTTTACGGTATCGGATGTGGCGGTGGGCACAATTCTCGGCTATGCGATTTTGATGCTGCAAATTTCCTACGCCGACTATCCCGCGATCGATGCTTATGTAAAACGCCTGAGCGATCGTCCCGCTTACAAAAACAATATCTTAGCTATCAAATAAATAAGGGACTTGCGAGAAAATAAGATACCAATCCAGATTTGCCAGAATCGTTGGTGCGGCGGAGCCGCACCAACGATTCTGGTTTTATATTTGGTACTTTATTAAATCGCAAGTCCCTAACGTCAGTTCGGGTTAAACTGGCAAATTCTCAAAGTCCAAAAGTAAAAGCCTTGCTACGCAAGGCTTTTACTTTTGGGCTTTGAGAAAGGGTTTACGTAGCAAACCCTTTCTCAAAGCTCGTTTCAAATTATCCCGAACTTGGGAATTGGTATAAGGGGTATTTTGAGCAAAATTTGCATTGTTCTAGGACTCACCTTGATTTGAATCAGCCCCATCAGACCCAAAATTCTTGTTCTTCTAAGTGACAAAAATAAGTATAAATAGTGGCAAAAATAAGTACAAATAGTGGCAAAAATAAGTGCAAATCGTGGCAAAAACAGGTATAAGTACAGTTGGAATGTAGCATAAATCCGAGAAGCTATGATGCAGCATCATTTGGGCATAAATTTGGGACATGAACGTTCCGTAGCGATCGTTCGAGATGGCGAGATCGTGGTGGCAATCGAGCAAGAGCGTCTGGATCGCCAAAAATACAGTATTGGGTATATGCTTCAGTCGGCTGGAGTAGCTTCTCAGATGCAATTGCCTTGGGAATCAATACGTTACTGTCTTGACAGTTGTGGCATAGCGATCGCTGATATTGCATCGATTACCGCAAATATGCCTGGCGTTGACTTTGCCCCTGATATCGCTCGCAGGGTATTCCCTAAAGATGTGGCTGACAAAGTTATTGCCCTACCCAGTCATCACCTCGCCCACGCTTACTCGGCGTTTTGGCCATCGGGATTTGACGAAGCGGTAGTACTAGCGGTAGATGCTACAGGTAGTACAGGTGCAGACCATCGTACGGAGTCCTACACCCTATACGAAGGTCGTGGTCATACTTTAACCACCCTACATAGTGAAACCGTAGCATCCCATCTGGCAGGGATCTCTACCCTTGGCTTTATTTATGAATACATTACCCGCAAAGCTGGGTTTGTGACCAAGATGGGGAATACACAGATTAGCCATGCCGAAGCAGGGAAACTGATGGGGCTAGCTCCCTTTGGCGGACAACAATCCCAATGGAATCGATGGATTCATCCTGTGGAAGGTTCCTATGGTTTATCCATCTCTCCCTACGATATCTTTTTGGAAGTAGCGGCTTTAGAGAAGCGTTACGACACGGGTACAGGTAAACCCTACCTCCGTCCGTATTTGGTTGATTTGGCATACAAGGTACAGCAGGAATTGGAACAAGCATTGCTGCATATTGTCGATTTGGCCTTGAAGCAAACGGGATTGCGGAAGCTTTGTATTGCTGGTGGTGTCGGCTTGAACTCCGTTGCCAACTATCAGCTTTTACATCACCTCCAACTAGAGGATATCTTCATCTTTCCTGCGGCTGGGGACAGTGGTATTGCCGCAGGGGCTGCACTTTGGGCTTACGCTACGAATGGAGGCAATAAACGTCCAAAATTAACTAAAGCCACTTTGGGTCATGCCTATAGCGATCGCCAAATCCATCGGGCTCTGCAAAAGTTTGAGGCAGATGTTACAGTTGTCGAACTCGCCGATGACGCAATGGTTGAGCGCACCGCGCAAGCCCTAGCCCAAGGGTATATCGTCGCCCGCTTTGAAGGTGGTTCGGAATATGGACCACGTGCTTTAGGACATCGCTCGATCCTAGCCGATCCATCCTTTGAGCGAATGCAGGATATCTTGAATGTGCGCGTCAAATTTCGGGAAGCATTTCGACCTTTTGCACCAGTCATTCCCTTAGAGGATGTATCGCAGGTATTTGAGATGTCAGTAGGCGCTCCATTTATGCTGGTTGTGCCTCCGATCAGACCAGAGATGCGCGACAAAATTCCCGCAGTCACCCATGTGGATGGTACTGGTCGAGTCCAAACTGTTACGGAAGCGGATAACTCTTACTTCTATAGGATTTGTCGGAAATTAGTTGAATTGCGTCAAGGGCTTCCCGTATTACTTAATACGAGCTTTAATATGGCGGGGCAACCCATAGTAGAGACTCCGTTAGAAGCAATTCAAACTTTTTTGGAAACAGATATTGACTATTTAGCCCTCGAAAATTTTTGGATTGCTAAGCGTCATGTCAAGGTGCAAAATTATGCGGAACATCTGGAAAAAGTCAAGCCTAGCCCTATTCCCCATGGGTTACCCGCCGAACAGCCCTCTGTTTTAGACTTGATGGCTCAGCTCGATCGCGCTATGTTCTGGGGCGACATGACCGATTGTCCTTGGACTGAGGCAGAGTTGCAGACCCTATCTAGTCTGGGCGCACGTTATAAAGAAACCAGTATTTTGTTCCCCGACTCGCCCTTCGATCGCCCATTAAAAACGCAGCTTTCCGAGCATGTGGTGTTGATATTAGATCCGCTCGGACAGTCTTTCCTTGCCGATCTATCTAAGTTGTCACAGGCGAAAAAATCTAATTTATCGACTTATACATTGCCACAAACTAAATTGCTACTAGCATTGCTAGGTCAGTCTGAAGGATGGCAGGAAAGACTGCGGATTGCTCAGCGCTTGACGCATCGAGAGTTAGAAGGGCAATTGCATTGGGCGATGGAGCAGCTTAGTCAGTATAACTTGCAACCCGAACTTGGCGATCGCCCAAGGCTTCCCACGGAGTCTCCATCGGACTCAAATCTATTACCTCTTTTACCATCCGAGACTGATCGCATCTTTGCCCCCTTTGCTGATGCAAATTTCTCATTGCGGAATTCTCTTAGCCAATTCCACAAGTTATTGCAAAAATCCGATTATAGAGTGGAATCAATCTGCGATCGCTTAGGCATTGATGCACTCCAAGCGCTAGAGATCACCCATTTCCACTACTACGATCGCTACAAACTAGCCCATACCGATCTCGATAATTTAATCCGACTTTTCTTGCTGCGAGTTGCCTTGCCTGAAAGATCTTTACAGGAACTTTTTGGCATTAATTTGTTTACAATTTTAAAGGAGCTAGGGCTGCTAATTCCTCGCAATGATCAGTGGGCTTCTCGAATCGATCTATTCTGCATTGAAGGGATCTATCTGGCAACTGACCATCGCTATATGCTCTTGGATGAGGATAAAATTAGTGAGAACCCTGTAATGTATATCGGTTCGGACAGTGCAGGGCTAGTCTATACAGCCCCCCAATATGCGGTGGAGCAGGTACTCGATCTTTGCAGTGGTAGTGGTATTCAAGGACTCGTGGCAAGTCGTTACGCTCGACAGGTTACAGCGATCGATATCAATCCTCGCGCTATTCGATTTGCAAGGTTCAATGCTCAGCTCAATGGTATCGATAATATCAGTTTTCATGAGGGTAACCTGTACGAACCCGTGAGAGGTCGTCGCTTCGATACAATTCTTGCCAATCCACCGTTCGTTCCCAGTCCGAATAAAAATCTCGGCTTCCGTGATGGGGGCGAGACAGGGGAAGAAATTTTGGTGCAGATCGTTAACGGCAGTGCCGCCCATCTTACCGAGAGCGGTCGATTATTTATCGTCTCAGATTTGGTGAATGCCAAGGACTATCAATCCAAGCTTGCCGATTGGTGGCAGGGTGGAGCCACTCATCAGCTCGTTCTTTGTACTGCCGATCGCGATGAGATCCTATTCTCAATTCCCCACAGTCATGCTCCCTTCGGTCAGACATTGAATCATTACAATCAAGAACTGGAGAAATGGTTGCAGAATTTTCAGCAAGCAAATTTAACGGCTGTAAATTTCGGTTATATCTTCATCAGTTGTCTGCCTGCATCGCAAACTAGTTCTTACTATTGCCGTACAATCCATAACCCAACCATTGTAATCCACCAGCAAGTGTTGGCGTATTTCCAACAACAAACATGGTTGCAGTCGTCAGAGCGTGGTCATTATTTTCTATCACTTGCTCCTGATTTGCGTTTCCGAGTAGAGGAAGATTTAGATGGTAGAGATCGTAAAATCGAGCTATTTTCCCCTGTAAATCCCTACTTTACTACCTATCAAATTAATGAAGAGGTTTGGCATCTATTACAAACAATTCATCGCATCCAGCCCCAGTGGAACGCTTTTGTTATTCCATTTAATGCAGGATTAATCGAAGATTTAATTGGCAAAGGTATTCTTCATTTAAGCCCCGAACGCTTGACTGTAAAACCTGATCGGAAATCTGAAACCCCATTACCCAAAACTCAAAATATGACAATTACGGAGCTAAGTACGAAAACCACACCAACTTGTCTTTCTTCCTATCTATAATACCAAAACACAAAATGGCGTAGCCATTTTGTGTTTTGGTATAAAGCCCAAGAGATGAGTGGCGGCGCGAAGCGCCGCCACTCATCTCTTGGGCTTTATAAACCAACCAAATTATCGCGATGGATTACGGTCTCTTCCCCATCAAACCCTAGTAACTTGGGAATATCTTCCGATTGGGAACCAAGAATGCGCAGAATATCATGACTACTGTAATTAGAAATGCCTCTAGCGATTTCCTTGCCTTCGCGATCGCATAGACTTACCGAATCGTTTGCTTCAAACTTGCCTTCCACTCGAATAATGCCCGCAGGCAAAAGCGATCGCCCTTTGAGGATCACCGCCTTGACTGCGCCATCATCTAGGAATAACTTGCCTAAAGGAACCATCCCATAGGCAATCCAGCGCTTACGGGCATTGACGGTCTTGGGTTGAGCCGCAAATTGCGTGCCAAAGTTCTCCCCATGCAAAATTGCCGACAAGCGATCGGGAAAAGCTCCTCTGGTAATGACTGTACGTACTCCCGCTGCCGAGGCAATTCTTGCCGCATCCAGTTTCGTCGTCATGCCACCCGTTCCCCATTGTGTCCCGCCTCCTTGAGCCCCTAAAGCCTGCTTCTCGCCGATCGCTTGTCTGAGGTCTTGTAGTTCGGAATGCTCGACAAACTCAATGGGCTGAGCATCGGGATTTTGGCGGGGGTCGTCGGAATAAAGGCGATCGACATCGGTGAGGAGAAATAGCCAATCAGCCTCAACCAAACTCGCCACCAGCGCTGAGAGTGTATCGTTATCGCCAAACTTTAATTCATCCACCGCAACCGTATCATTCTCATTGACGATCGGTACTACACCCATGGCTAGCAACTCATGGAAAGTAGCATGGACATTCATGTAATGCTGGCGCTGGATCAAATTTCCCCTTGTTAATAGCACCTGTGCGACGGGTTGCTGCAATGAGCCAAAAAAGTCATCATAAATCCTCATTAAGCGCCCCTGTCCTACCGCCGCCACCGCTTGCTTTTTCGAGATTTTGCGGGGACGTTGCTTAAGCCCTAGCCGGCCGCAGCCAATCCCCACCGCTCCCGAAGATACTAAAATCACACTATGTCCTTCCCGTCGCAGATGGACGATCGCTTCCACTAATTTCGCGATCGTTGCGAGCTGTAAATCCCCCGATTCTGGATGGCTGAGACTAGATGTACCAATTTTGATCACGACGATCTGTGGTTGGATTTGTGACTGGATTTGTGACTGAAGCGGCGGTTGCATTTACTTTGAATCGCTATAGAAAAGATTGGTTCTGTAAACCAATCCTTTATCATATCACTCAGATCACCACTCATAAGTCACTTGAAACCCCAAGAATTGATGGGCGGCGCGAAGCGCCGCCCGCCAATTCTTGGGGTTTATGTCCTACGGCAATTATCGATCAAACGAACCACAAGGAAATTCTGGAAAGCGTTGCGAAGCAACGCTTTCCAGAATTTCCTTGGTTTGGGTTTGAGCGCGAAGCGCTGTAATGCGACAGCTATAGGCTCTTAATAACCGATCGCGGCAAGATCGGGATGGAAACTGCCGACTTTAAGGCGATAAACTTCCGTTTCCATGGCTCCGTTGGGATATAGCCGTAAATGACGAAAACCGGGAGGTTGACTATCGATTTGAAACTTGTGATTTTTGGGCTCAAACTGGATGCAGGTCGAAGGTGTGACCAGACATCTGACTGAATTGTGGGGAGTTTCGTAAATTTCGTCAAACTCCTGATGGGCATGACCATTGATAACAACTTCTATTTGGGGATAACGATCGCAGATTTCCCAAAACTGATCTTGATTTTCTAGGCAGATACCATCGATCCATCGTGAGCCTAGGGTTATCGCAGGATGATGAAAAGCGATTAATGTTGGACGTTCGGGATAGGCTTTGAGATTGTCTTCCAGCCATTCTAGCTCTGAATCTGCCAGATAGCCATGTACCGCCCCAACGACCACGGAGCTAAGCAATAAAATTCGCCACTTGCCAACATCGAGCGATCGGCTCAGATGGACGTAATCGCTAGGCAAATGCCTTTTCATGAGGATGCCATCATCGTGATTGCCTGGCAAGCAATAGGCATGAATGCCAAACCGATCGAGCGATCGACGTAAGCGATCGTAGGATGCGGTACTGCCATCCTGAGTTAAGTCTCCAGTCAAAAGCAATAGGTCAATTTGCGGTAGGTTTCTTTTAATGGCAGTCAAAACCTCCTGAAAAGAAGCTTCAGTTTGAATACCTAACAAAGAACTCTCGATATCTCCAAATAAATGAATATCGGTTAACTGTGCAATTGAAACAAAACTACCGTAACTGATTTTGCCTTTCATACTACCTATGCCTGTACAAATAAGCTGTAAGTAGCAACTATTTATTTCTCTATATTCCAATTTCCGAGATGAATTAAATTCACCTTAAAAACCAGCAATTGCTCGGCCCATTGAGCAATCATATAATTCCCGTTTTGCTTATCAGAAATAACAATTCGGATTGTTTTTTCTGGCAAACTATTTTGTGTTGCTATAACTATACTTTGTTATTTGCTTGCCTATTTTTAGAAAATGCGGTCAAAACTCATATAAAAGCATAGGCTTGCCTATTAACTTATGGTATTTATAGTCATTACATTGTGATTTGGGTCACAGCCCTCTATACAAAATCTGAATTAAGTAGCCAAGCATAAGTAAACTTAAAACCTAGAAGAGCGTACCGCCCGCTACGCGGGCGGTACGCTCTCTGGTTTTGGGTTGTAATTATGCTTAACTACTTACGGAGCTGTTACTGAACGATGCAGACTCTAGAATTTTTAAAAGTTGAAATCCTATGATCCTTGGCAAGTCTCGCACTTATAACGATCCGATTCATGGGGCAATTACTCTTGACAGCAACGATCGCACGGAAGCTTTACTGATTCAATTAATTGATACGCCTGAGTTTCAGCGTTTGCGGCGCATCCGCCAACTCGATATCGCTTACTTTACTTTTCATGGGGCTGAGGGGTCGCGTTTTACCCATTCTCTGGGGGTGATGGCGCTGACTCGTCGAGCTTTTGATGCGATCGCGACTAAATATCCTTACCTGACAACCCATCGGACGGTGGTGTTGGTGGCAGCCCTGCTCCACGATCTTGGTCATGGTCCCTATAGCCATGCATCGGAAGAAGTTTTTGGTAGTAATCACGAAATATGGACTTTACGATTATTAAAGTTCGGCAAAATTGCTGAGGTTCTCAATCACTTTTCCATGAATTTAATAACTGAATTGGAAAGTATTTTTACAAAACAATATCCAGTCCCGCTGATCTATCAGTTAATTTCCAGTCAGATCGATTGCGATCGCCTTGATTATTTGGAAAGGGATAGCTATTTTACGGGGGCAAAATATGGGCAATTGGATCTGGATCGGATTTTATTGGCGCTACGGTTCGATCCGATTTCCCAAAATTTAGTGATCGGTCGCAAAGGGATAGTGGCGATCGAACATTATTTGACAGTACGCTATTTTATGTATCTACAGGTTTATAACCATCATAAAAATATTGCGGCAAGATTTTTGCTGGAGAAAATCTTTCGCCGCGCCAAGTTTTTGATTGCGACGGAGCGCCATGCCCAAGACGAGCTTTTATTTAGCGATCGCACGATGATGGCTTGGCTGACCCAAGACCCACAAATGCTTACCTGCGAGCAGTACTTTGCTTCTGATGATACGGTTTTTAACTATCACCTCCATCGATGGTGCGATAGCAGCGATCGCATTCTTGCCGATCTCAGCCGTCGCTTTTTAGATCGAGCCCTATTCCGTGCTACGGATATTTCGCATTTGGATGATATTCAACAGCAGGAACAGCTCGATAGTTGGCGAGAGAAATTAAACGCTCAAGGAATGGAATCGAAATACTACTGTGGAATTCGGGTTGCGCGAACTAAGGGCTATAGCATTTACAAGCAAGGGATCCATGTCCAGACTGAGCATGGCTTACAGGACATTGCACGACTGTCCCCACTGGTACAGGCGATCGTGCAGCCAATTCAAAGAGCATGGCTAGTTCATCCATAATTTATTCCATGAACGCGATCGCCTTTGCTTCTTAAAAGTAATGCTATAAATTGGCGATCGCTATATTAGGCGATCGTTTAACTACATCTGCTTTTGAAGCTTTATCCCATAGTTTTTAGAGAACCAACTATAATCTTAATAAGATTTCAGGAAGTCATTATGATTGTTGAAACTAGCTATGCACTGACAACGCCAAATTTGAATGTATTGCTCGATCGCGTTGTTAATGATCGTGAAATCATTTACATCAAAAGTCAAAATGGTGAAAATGTTGCTCTGATTGCTGCCGATGAGTTACAAAGCTTGTTAGAAACTATGCATCTTTTGCGATCTCCTAAGAATGCAGAACGTTTGTTAAATGCTATTAGTCGTGCTAGAGCGAATGTAGAAGATTCCCAAACACCTGATGATTTACGCAAGGAGTTAGGACTTGTCAAAGAGTAATTCTCCATTGAATAGAGAATCTATTTTTGATCAGGATTTTCGTACAGATTTAACCCATTGGATTTCTGTTGATCGCAAGGTTGCTTTGAGGGTAATGGATTTAGTTGATGCAGTCATGCGCGATCCTTTTAATGGAATTGGAAAGCCTGAACCTCTGAAATATCTTGGTTCTGGTATTTGGTCTCGCCGTATCACTCAAGAGCATCGATTGGTTTATCTAGTTGAACAAAATTACATTAAGTTTTTACAATGTCGATATCACTATTGAACAATAAGCGATCGCCTCATTATGCTTCTTGAAAGTAATGGTATAAATTGGCGATCGCTATATCAGGCGATCGTTTAACTACATCTGCTTTTAAAGCTTTAGTCCAAAATAAAGGTATAATTTCAGTAAACAATCTTATTATTCATAAATGGCTGTACCCACATATCAAGATTTTCTTTTACCATTATTACAGATTTCTGGTGATGAACAAGAACATTTACTTAGTCAAACAGTTGAGTTCTTGGCAAATCAGTTTAACTTAAATGAGGAAGATCGAAAGGAACTTTTACCTAGTGGTAGACAAACAAAACTAGCCAATAGAATTGGTTGGGCTGTTACATATTTAAAAAAAGCAAAATTACTAGAAAGTGGAAAGAGAGGAACATTCTACATTTCTTCGCGAGGGAAAGAAGTGTTGGAGTCTCAGCCTAGTTCAATTAATCGAAGCTTTCTAGAAAGGTTTACAGAGTTTCAAGAATTTCAAAATCTTAGGTCAAGTTATGATGTAAAGCTTGATGGTTCAATAATAGAAGATACAGATCAAACGCCTGAAGAAAACTTTGAGATTAGCTATCAAAAATTGAAAAAAGAATTAGGTGAAAAATTACTTGAACAAATTAAGAATTGCTCTCCAAAATTCTTTGAAAAGCTTGTGGTTGATTTGTTGCTTGCTATGGGTTACGGAGGTTCAAGAAAAGATGCTGGTGAAGCAGTTGGAAAAAGTGGCGATGGTGGAATTGATGGAATTATTAAAGAAGATAATTTAGGACTAGACTTAATTTATATTCAAGCAAAAAGGTGGGAAGCTTCTGTAGGTAGACCAGCAGTGCAAGCTTTTGCTGGAAGCTTAGAGGGTATGAAAGCTCGAAAAGGTGTAATGATTACTACATCTCAATTTACGAAAGAAGCAAAAGAATATGTAAAGATTATCGAAAAAAGAATAATTCTTATTGATGGCGATAAATTAACTCAATTAATGATTGACTTTGGTGTAGGTGTAAGCGAGATTCAAACATATACACTACAAAAAGTTGATTCTGATTACTTTGATGAAGATATTTAACATATATTAAGTTCAACTTGTTTAGCTCTAGGTTGGAGCCTCATAGAAATATTTGTCATATCATGTTCTGCCATAATTCCAATTGAATCTACTTCTTCTATCGTCAAATATCTATAGCTTTGTGGAGGATGAAATCCATCCCATTCTTGTTGTAATCTTGCAAGCTTTATTGGTTGATTAAATTTCTGGACATTTTGAATAAAAATTGCGTAACCAGTGGACGCGCCATCAAAATATTCAAGAAATTCGGCTTTTTTAAGACCTGAATCTTTATTAACATAAGTCCAGAGATTATTTGGACTACTTTGCGTAACTTTTTGTACTTCGCAAGAACCCAATAATATTTTCTCGGGTGAAGAAACATAGATAAAAAGAAAGTCACCACGATCAACTCTAGGGCGAATTCTCCTCAGTTCCGCTTTTTTTGTTCCATTAAATATTAATTCAGCATATCTTGGCTGAAGCGATAAAAGTAAAACATATCCATCACTAGAAACTTTTATTGATTTGCTATTCATATTGCATTCCCAAGAGAATAAATTTTAAAAAATGCTTCATTCGTAACTAGGCGCGGTGATTGTATATTGGCTTTAGTTTCTAAAAGTTCATATATTTTATCTAGGGAAATAGGACTTTTAAATATCTCTGTGTTACTAAACCTAATAGCCATGATTTCACTTTTTGAGATTGATTTTATATCTTCCCACTTAAAAATACCAAGCCTCCGGAATTTTAGATAAAGTTCTTCAGGATTTCCAATAGCTACCTCATCTAGTGTCGAGCAAGCACAAATTTTAGATTTTTTACTTGTATAAGCACCATCTTTATCACTAGATACATACCACAAAATACGTGCAGGATATGCAAAATTTACAGGCTTTGGTTTTGAGCTTCTATAATACACAGATTCCCAATTCAATGCTAGTTCAGATCTTGATACATCAAATAAACTTTCTCTGGCTAGTTCTTCATCAAATAATTCTTTTGCCCAGTTTGGTTTGATAGGAATTACAAAATTTGGGATATTTGCATCAACAATCTTAGTTGGATATAATAGCTTCTCTAAATCAAACATAAATTCAGGATCATCTCTTTCGTTTGATACCAGATTGTCGGAAAAACGTCTACAGATACTCTTATATTCATCTGTAAGCTTTAAACTAATATTGATTAGATGTTCTGATGCATCGATTGTTGATTTAGTGATTTTTGAGTTAATTTTAATCCAGTTCCCATCTATACTATAGAAACCAGCATCTTGGATAACTCTAACAATAAAATCGTCAATTTGGCTTTCAGTTATTCTAGTAAAGTCTCTTCTCTCGGAAACTGCCAAATTAATCGTACGCCATACAATATGTCTAGTAAGCGTTTCTGATAAAGATTTATAGTTAACTCTTAGTATTGGAACAGATAGTTCGTGTTGATTTTCTCTACTATATACTATCAAAGCGACAGGAATATTACTGTCCCAAACGGCAATACATTCGTACTTGTTGTTCTCAACAAGTAATTGAGAGAACTTAGCATTGAAGTCAACTTCTCCGTCTAGAGTAAAAGATTCTATAAGAATTTGCTTTTCTTTGGCGGCAACTCTTTTTTTCGATAGTTGAGTCCCTGCTAACTTCTCAGGTTGATATTCTGATTCTCTTCTAAGCTCATCTAATTTAACTACTAACTCAGTAGGGCTAACAATTAGAATACCTTGCTCTGTTCGAGCTTGACTTGAAAATGACAGAAGATTTACATCTGTAGTTACAATAAAGGTGGATTTTCCAGAAGCTATTGTTCGAGCAATCTGGCGAATATTAATATCTGCAATCGTAAGATCTTTATTGTTTAATAGTAAGTCTTTCAATGATTGATAAACGTTATCAAATTGCTCGGATATACAAGTTATTTTAAAGAAACCGTCTGCAAATAATCGCATCTTACTTCTTTCTTCTATTGAGGGCAGCTTATTAATTTCATTGTATATTTCATCTGTAGTGCATAACTCTAATTCATCTTGAATCCAATCTGCCAATAAATAACCTGATTCTCCATCAACTATGGCTTTTCGTAAATTCATTCGATAAAAGTCAAAAAATACACAAGAGTCAAGAACTACAAAAGTTTTTGTACTTACAATAGTTGAAAAGAGGTCTGGATGTCCGTGATTGTAAACCCAAGTTGTTACAAGTTTTCCCAACTTATTATTTCCAGATTTCTCATGCATGGGGATAAACCCAAACTTTTCCCACATACCATCAATACCGTAATCTTGACGACAATTAAGATGGATATCAATAAATTCTCTTGTTATGCTTTTTAAATAATCTATGAGTTTTCTCGCTATACCTTTACGTTCTGACTCTTTTTTTAGACATAGATGATATATCTTAATCTGTCTTTCCTTTTTCTTAACTGTATATAGAAGATATCCAAGAAAAGTATCATTTTCATCTAAAGCCACTAACACATTCCCTTTCCATATGTATTGATCGAAAGCTCCTTCAGGAAAGAGAGATAAAGTACTTGAATTAGCTTTTCCCAAAGCTTTTACTTGATCGGCATATTCCGAGTTTCCCTTAATAGCCTTTATGTAAACACCATTATTTGTCATAAATATATCGTGTATTTTTTGCTTTTAGTTTTTAATTTAGATTTTACAACCTAATTCCAGCTATTTTAGCTTAGCATCATGGCTTATTATTGTACATTTATCAAATGCCTTTGGATGTACCCTTCAGTCATATGTTGTACGATAAACAAAACACACTGATATGCTTAAGTCTTCAGTGTCATAGAACTTGAGGATAGGAATCAACCCTCAGAAGGCGATTGCCTATGTTCTTTAATATCTAGCAAAAAATAAGAATTTGAACAATCTCTCACGGTCTAGCCTTACCCCATCATCTCTGAGATTACATATAATTGACTCAATCCCAATAATAGGAGTTACCAATGCAAACAATTAGCGAACAATACATTGTTGATGCTCAAGGTCAACGTTTGAGCGTGGTTGTAGAATTTGACTATTATCAAAAACTACTTGCCCGTCTAGTAGACGGTCAAGTACTTATTGACGGGCAGACCGTTGCAATAAATCTTGAGTATAACTTTGAGTTAACCGCCAAATTATCTTTGACCATCTACTAGAAGAACTCGAAGAAATTTATGCCTTTGACCTAGCCGAAGAATCACAGGACGAAGCTATCCCATTTGATCAAGTGAGCATCGCTTAGAACTTGAGAAAGCGAAATAACGGTTAGAAGGCGATCGCTTACTTTCTCTAATCTAAGAGCAAAAAAAGAAGTGGAAAACATCTTAAGGAGATAAACAACCATGCTCAAAAGTTATGAAGCAACCTATGAAAACGGACAAATTAAATGGCTTTCCGAACAGCCAGAAATCACCTCGGCACGAATCATCGTCACTATCCTCGAAGAAACCAAACCTCAAATAAAACGCCGTTTTCCCATCCCCGACATGGCTGGCAAAGTGACAATCTTAGGCGATATCGTCAGCCCCATTGTCGATGAAGAGGATTGGGAATGTCTGAAATAATCGTTCTCGATACCCATATTTGGCTATGGCTAATTAACTCAGACTTCGAGCGATTTCCTTCATCTTGGCTTGAGCGCTTTGAGTTAGCCGAGATATTAGCGGTATCCCCTCTATCTTGCTATGAGGTTGCCTTAGCCCAAAGTCGAGGCAGATTAGAGCTAACATGTTCACCAGAAGAGTGGTTTAGCAGAGCATTAGCGCCTGCCAAAATTGAATTATTTCCACTAACTCCAGAAATTACAGTCAGAGCCGTAAATCTATCTCCCATTCACAAAGATCCCTTCGATCGCCTAATTATTGCCACAGCCTTAGAACATGGCGCAAAGCTTGCCAGTATTGACAGCTTATTTTCTAAATATCCTGAATTAGAAAGTTATCTGATGTAAATTAGGGAAATAAGTAGCTAGGCATAATTAAAAACCAAAATCAGAGAGTGTACCGCCCGCTACGCGGGCGGTACGCTCTTCTAGGTTTTAAGTTTACTTATGCCTAGCTACTTAGCAGAAAACTTGAGATCTGCAACTACGGACAAAAATAAGAGAATGAAACCCATAGGAAATTACGATGACTGCTACAACACTAAGCAAACCCATCCCTTCATCTTCGATCGCTGAGCAAATCAGACCAATAGCAGAAGATCGCGTGATCTTACATAACGTCAGTTGGCATACTTTTGAAAATTTACTTGCCGATGTAGGCGATCGCCGCAATGCTCTATTTCATTACCTAAATGGCACTCTAGAAATTATGTCCCCCCTCTCGCTCCACGAAGGCAGTAATCGATTTATTGATGATTTGATTCGAGCGTTTTCTGATGAACTAGAAGTTGATTTGCGAAAGCTGGGATCTTTACTGATGAAGATTCCCGAATTAAAGTTAGGAGCAGAGCCAGACTCTTGTTACTACATCCAAAATGAACCAATAATTCGGGATAAAGAAGTAATTGTTGTCGGGCAAGATCCACCGCCTGACTTGGTTTTAGAAGTGGATATTACCAATCCTAGCGATCGCCGTTTGCCGATATATGCCTTACTCGGTGTGCCTGAAGTCTGGCGCTATGATAGCTATAGTTTAGAATTTCTAGCCTTAGAGAATGGAGAATATAAACCGATTGAAAAAAGCTTAGCTTTTCCTGATTTACCTGCGGCGATCATCGTGGAATATGTGCAACAACGTTTAACTTTAGGAGAGAGTGCAACCTTAAGGGAATTTCGGAAATGGGTAAGGGCTAATGTTTTAGTCACATAATATGTGAGAGGCGGCGCAATGCACCGCCTCTCACATATTAAAAAGAAAGCACCCATTGGGTGCTTTCTTTTTAATATGCGTCTTGTAACTCGTAGAAGTCTGGCGTGACGTAATCCTTGCGCATGGGATAGCCAATCCAGTCTTCGGGCATGAGAATGCGTTTGAGATTGGGATGTCCTTCGTAGATGATGCCGTACATATCGAAGGTTTCGCGCTCTTGCCAATCGGCGGTTTTCCAGATCCAGTAGACCGACGGACAGCGCGGATCGGTGCGAGGGAGAAATACCTTGACGCGGACTTCTTCAAGGCGATCGCTTTTATTAATCCCCTCATCGCTGAGCTTACCTAAATGGTAAACACTTACGAGGCTATCGCCTGCCCCAGCATCATAACCACATTGCATCATCAAGTAGTTAAAGCCATAGGCATAGAGAGCCGTCGAGAAAGGAAGTAAAAATTGGCGATCAATTTTGAGGATGGGTACGCCTTGCTTATCTAATCCCAAAAATTCATGCTCAAAGCCATTATTAGTCAGCCATTCCGAAACGGGAGCGGTTACTTCCGTTGTGACTAATGCTGCTTGCTCTGAACTATTAGTTTCATTATCTGCCAACGGTTTCTACCTCCTTCTGAGCCATTTGTAATGCAGGTAAAGGAATGCCAGATTCGACCAATTCCTTGGGTGGAGCAATCCGACTGGGCATTTCTAAGTATTGTCCTGTGAGGATTGGGTTAACAACCTTCATTTCATGCTTGACAGCATAGTAACGATGGGTGCGATTGAGGTTAGCTCTTTCTTGAAAACCTTCTGTACCAATCTTCTTACGAAGCTTGATGATGGCATCCATGATTGCTTCAGGACGAGGAGGGCAACCAGGAATATATACATCCACGGGAATTAACTTATCAACGCCACGTACTGTGGTGTAAGAGTCCGTACTAAACATGCCACCTGTAATCGTGCAAGCGCCCATGGCAATTACATACTTGGGTTCTTGCATTTGTTCATAGAGTCTTACCAATGCAGGAGCCATCTTCATGGTGACTGTGCCTGCGGTGATAATCAAGTCAGCTTGACGAGGGCTCGAACGGGGAAGTAGTCCAAAGCGATCGAAGTCAAATCTAGAGCCAATCATCGCCGCAAACTCAATGAAGCAACAGCTCGTGCCATAGAGCATTGGCCAAAGGCTAGACATTCTCGACCAGTTATAGAGGTCATTGAGAGTGGTCAAGACGACATTATTAGATAAGTCTTGGGTGACTTGTGGCGTTGAGGCTGGATTGATGAGGCGTTGGGTCTGCTCTTCAATGGTAAAGTCCAGACCAACGTTTTCGGATTTCATGACCATTCTAAGGCTCCTTTTCTCCAAGCGTAGACTAGACCTAATACGAGAATGCTAATAAAAATTAATGCTTCAACAAAGGCAAGTAAACCTAGTTTGCTAAAGGCGATCGCCCAAGGGTATAAAAATACCGTTTCTACGTCAAAGATAACGAAGGCAAGCGCGAACATATAATAACGAATATTAAACTGTATCCATGCTCCCCCAATGGGTTCGCATCCAGATTCGTAAGTGGTACGACCTGCTGCTCCTGACTGTTTTGGGCTTAACAGAGCTGATAATGCTAGTCCCGATAACGGCACTAATGTACAAACGATGATGAATACCAGTAGGTATTCGTATCCGCTTAAAACCAAAATTTATTACCTCTTCAAGCTAGCTTGACTAAATTCTAATTTAAAGCGATCGGCTTTAATACCCGATCCAAATTAGGAGATGCTGACTACATTATATGGGCGTGATGGTAGATGAAAATTTGTTACAGACTAGAAATTTTTCTATGGTTTGACTTATATAATTGAAACTTATGTCAAATGCTGACGATTTAAGCCTACAGCCGCGATCGCTGCTTTTGACTACATATAATTATCTTGATTAACTTAACTAGCCTATCCCAGCATATAGTTCGATAATTTCTTTTATTGCTGTTTTTACTACTAATTTTAAATTTGGGCTAGGAGGTGTAAAGCCTTGTCTAGCCATAATGACGATCCCATTTTTAATTAATAAAGTTTAGGAGAACCCATGAGTCAAGGTTTAGCAACACTTTTGCGTGTCGGCACACAAAAATCTCATTCTGCGGCTGAGAGTACGGATTTTATTAAATGCTTTTTGAAGGGTGTAGTTAACAAGACCGCCTATAGCAGACTCGTCGGCAACCTTTACTTCGTTTATAAGGCGATCGAAGAAGAGTTTGAAACCCACAAAAACGATCCCGTACTCAGCAAACTTTACTACCGCGAATTGTGGCGCGAAAAGAGCCTCGAACTTGACATGCTATTTTACTTCGGCTCCAACTGGCGCGAAGAGTTCAAGCCTACACCTGCTTGTGAAAAGTACCTTGCGCGTATTCGCGAGATTTCGGCTAATGATCCCGTGTTGCTAGTCGCTCATGCCTATACCCGCTATATGGGCGATCTGTCTGGTGGTCAGATTCTCAAGAAAATCGCGAAGGAGTCCATGGGTTTACAAGATGGCAATGGGACTGCTTTCTATGAGTTCAATGATATTCGCAATCATGGTGAATTCAAAAAACGCTACCGTGAAGCCCTCGATACTTTGCCCGTAGATGCCGCCACTGCCGAGCGCATTGTTGATGAAGCTAATGCTTCATTCCATATGAATATGGCGATGTTCCGCGAGCTAGAGGGTAACTGGTTGGTTGCTTTGACCAAGTTTGGCTGGAATTCCGTAGTTTCCAAAATCAAAGGCGAACCCAAAGCGAATGTCTCTGTCCGTCGTGAATCTAATGCTGCGAGCTAATTAATACCAAAACTAAAAATGGCTACGCCATTTTTAGTTTTTCAAACCCTTATACCAATTTCCAAAATGGCAACGCCATTTTGGAAATCTCAAAACCTTACTGGGTTTGGTGTTTAATTCACAAAAGTGTAGTCACACTTTCGTGAATTGGTATAAGTAGCTAACCAGAGAGATTACCGCTCGCGTAGCGAGCGGTAATCTCTTCTAGGTTGGTTCTTAAGCAATAAAAAAAGGGCGCATAGCGCCCTTTTTTTATTGCAGAATTTGTGCCCGCCCTAGCCATAGCTCTAGGAGCAAGATCAAGAAGCCGAGCATCGCTAAACGACCATTCCATACTTCGGCAGACTGGGTCATTCCCCATTCCCACCGCTCTTGAGGATAAAGTTTGGTGTTTTTTTGCGGTTGGATGGTTTCGGAGAAGAGTTTGGGGCGATCGCTTAGAGCCTTTACCACTACATCGGCGAGGGCTTGAATGAAAGTGGGATCGGTATCGGGGGCGGGAACTCGGGCAAAGGTTTCAATGCCAGCATGTTCGGCGATTTCCCGATATTCCATATCGATTTCTTCGAGGGTCTCAATATGCTCGGAGACAAAGCTAATTGGAACGACGACTAGTTCTTTTACCCCCTGTTGGGCGAGTTCTTCGATCGCGACATCGGTATAGGGCTGTAGCCACTCGACAGGACCAACTCGACTTTGGTAGGCGAGGGTATAGGGATTGCTCCGATTGAGCTTTTGCATGATCAGGGCGGCACAGGCTTCAATTTCCTTTTGGTAAGGATCGCCTGCTTCTTCGATATAGCTAACAGGCACACCGTGAGCACTGAAAAATATATGAGCGGCGCTAGGATTCTTAACGCGATCTAGTTCGGTGGCGATCAGATTTGCCATCGCTTGTAAATAACCTGAATTGTCATACCAAGAAGGTACAACGGTATATTTAATTTTTTGGAGATCGGGATCGACTTTCCAAATGCGATCTAAGAGGCGAAAGCTAGATCCCGTCGTGCTGATCGAAAACTGGGGATATAAAGGTAAAACTACTAATTCTTCGATATTATCTCGCTTAATTTGGGCGATCGCCTCTTCGGTGAAGGGATGCCAGTAGCGCATTCCGATATATACATTAACATCCAGTCCGTTTTGCTGAAGTTGCGATCGCAAAGCTTGTCCTTGAGCTTCAGTAATACGCCTTAGGGGTGAACCGCCACCAATCTTTTTGTAGTTTTCCTGAGATTTTTTAGCCCTTAGGGTTGAGATTAACCAAGCTAGGGGCGCTTGCAATAATGGTGAAGGCAAGCGAATAATTTCTGGGTCAGAGAATAAGTTATACAAAAAAGGGCGGACATCCTCTAGTTTGTCTGGTCCACCAAGGTTCAGCAGTAAAACGCCTAATCGCCCCATATCAATCGCTATATCCTTTTATAAATGGATTTATTATTTAGATCAAATTTCATTAATTATAGCTAGCGCTAGGATCTTTAATACCAATTCACGAAAGTGTGACAACACTTTTGTGAAATAAAAATTTGTGAAATAAAAACTAAACCCAGTAGCCAGTTATGTTAGGACAAAAATAAAACCCAGAAGAGTGTGGCGGCGCGAAGCGCCGCCACACTCTTCTGGGTTTTATGTCTTAACTTATTTGGCTATAGCTATAAAATCACAAAATGGCTATGCCATTTTGTGATTTGGTATAACTCAACTTTGCGATCGCTTTAACCTTAGATTTTTAGAACTGGCGTAACCACGCGATCACTTCGGCGATCGATGTAACCTTGTTACCTTCAGGCATGACGGGACGTTGCACCATAATGATCGGTAGCCCTAGCTCCCTTGCCGCAATGACCTTGGCATAGGTTGCTTCGCCGCCACTATTCTTGCTGACGATCGCCTGAATCCGCAGATCCTGTAGTAATTGTCGTTCTCGATCTAAACTAAAGGGACCGCGATCGAGCAGGACTTGACTATTGGGTAACTGGAGATCGGGCGGATCGATCGACCGAATCAAATACCACATCTCTGGGTAAATAAGCGATCGCTGTAAAAATGGCTCTAGCTGCTGTCTGCCCGATGTAATAAATACACGATGCAAGGATGCGGGAATCGCTTTGGCAGCAGCTTCAATGCTTTCTACCTCGATCCAGCGATCGCCCATTGTTTTTTCCCATTGTGGGCGCACTAGCATGAGGTGCGGAATATTGACCTTCCGAGCGGCGATCGCGGCATTACAGGTTATTTGCCCCGCACAGGGATGCGTGGCATCAATGAGAAAATCAATCGCATTGTCCTGTAAATAATTGGCTAGCCCTTCGACACCCCCAAATCCACCAATACGGACTTGACCGACTAAAGCCGCTGGTTTGTTTGTACGACCTGCCAGCGAACTAATTACTTCGATTTCAGCGATATTGTCCAGTTTAGCGGCGAGTTTAACCGCATCACCCGTGCCGCCCAAAATGAGAACCTTTTTCATGATTGGCAATATCAAAAATTATAAAAATTATAATGATGGGAATATACAATCTTGATGTTTATGGATTCAGAAATTAATTCTACAAAAGAGCATCTTAACTTGATCGAAGTTCCAGCACATTTAGAAAAGTCCCAGCGGATCGATCTCTTTTTATCGCAACACCTGAATGAGCTATCGCGATCGCGTATTCAATCCTTAATTGATGAGGGCTATGTCACCATTAATGATATTCTCTGCGATAACAAAAAGAATTTAATCAAAGCAGGCGATCGTATTCAGTTAATTACTCCCGCCTCAGTCGCCCTTGATATTGTGGCGCAAGAGATTCCCTTAGAGGTTCTCTACGAAGACGAACATTTACTCGTGATTAATAAACCTGCGGGACTGGTAGTACATCCTGCGGCGGGGCATAGTGATGGAACGTTAGTTAATGCTCTCTTAGCGCATTGTCAAGAGCTTTCGGGGATAAATGGAACTCAACGACCAGGAATCGTTCACCGCTTAGATAAGGATACTAGTGGCGCGATGGTAGTGGCAAAAAACGATCGCGCCCATCAGGATTTACAAGCCCAGATTCAAGCGAAAACGGCAAGGCGCGAGTATTTAGGCATTGTGCGCGGTGTTCCTAAAAGCGAATCGGGAATAGTTGATGCGGCGATCGCTCGGCATAAAAGCGATCGCAAAAAAATGGCAGTGGTTGAAGATGGTCGTAAAGCGATTACCCATTGGCAAATTAGCGAACGTTTAGGAAATTACACCCTCGTAAAATTCGACCTAGAGACAGGGCGTACCCATCAAATTCGGGTGCATTCCGCCTATATGGGTTGGGCGATCGCAGGCGATCCTATATATGGATATCCCAATAAAGAAACCTCACAGTATCTATCAGGGCAAGCACTTCATGCATGGAAGCTTACTTTTACGCATCCCGTTTCAGGTGACATAATTACCAATATTGCCCCATTACCCATAGGTTTTGAGAAGCTTTTAACATTTTTGCGTCGTAGGAAATAATATAACTGTAAAGCCCAAAAGATGAATGGCGGCGCTTTGCGCCGCCATTCATCTTTTGGGCTTTACAGCAATTATCGATCAAACCCAAACCAAGAAAACTTTTGAAAGTTTTCTTGGTTTGGGTTTGATCGCAAAGCGCTGTATGTCCTAAGCAAAACTTATTGAACTTGTCCGAGAATTCTTTGCAAGCGACTACTCACAATGGATAAAAGAGTGCTCGACAACAAAGGATTGCGTTTTAACAAATAGTCAAGATTGCGATCGCTGAGCGTCAACACACTAGCCTTACCACTTTCCGCAATAACTGTAGCCGAACGATTAGTTTGGGTTAAAACGCCCAATTCGCCGATCGTTTCTCCGTGGGAACAGCGATTGACCACCTTGTTCGATCCATCTTCCTGCTGCATGATTACATCGACTTGACCATCGATAATAATCAGTAACTCATTGCTAACATCTCCAGCCCGACAGAGCACTTCGCCCTGCATAAAACTTTTTTCCTCACAATATCGAGCAATTTCAATTAATGTGTTGATATTAATGTGATGGAAAAATCTAGTTTCAAATAAATAAAGGGTTTTTTCGAGGGTGGTTAAGATTTTGCGATCAGATGAGTTGTTGGCAATAGCTTCCGCTGTTTCTGCCAAAATTGAAGTGGCATCTATACCTTTTTGCCGTATTTCCGCCGCGGCTCGCTGAGCTTTTTCCTCATCCAGTTTACGCAGAGCCTCTAAACTTAGAGCCTGCACCAATGGCTCGATATCCTCATGCAAAAATCTTTCCAAAACACTGATTAGGCTTGCAGTTATATCTTCAGGTAAGGTTTTTGTGGCAGAAATTTCGTCATCATGGGGCTGGGCGAGCCAACTAATCACATTGTCATTAAAACGATCCGACCATAACCGTTCGTTGCGCTTTTGGTCTAAAACCTGCCTAAAGCAAGTAGGGGTAAGTAAATCGATCTCTCTGACAATCTGGGCAACCATTGGGCGATCGCCTAATACTTCAATAATAGACATCAACTTATGGATGACAATTTTTTCGCGATCGAGCAGAATATTACGGAGCAATTGATAGACCGAACTTTGAGGATCGTTAGGCAAATCCTCTAGGTGCGTTACCTGAGAATGGATGTCCCGCAAGCTTTCTAGTAACTGCTGGGCATTATTAAATAAACTTCCTGCCTCACCCAAGATTTCAGCCGCAATTAGTTCTTCTTCTTCTTCACTAATCCGATATTCCTGCTTTAACGAATCAATTCGAGATTTTTTACGCTCTAAGGCTTCGCTGATAGGAACCCCACTATCAACTAAATCGAAAATCAAAAACTCTAAGTTATTACGATAGGCATCTAAACGCAAACGTTTTTCTAGGTTAAATTGTTTGTCTGGATTAAAGAGAGTGGGATCCTCAATACCCAAACTCGCCAGCATTGAATAATGCTGGTCGATATCGATTTCTAGTTCTTTGCGAAGTTCTTTTAGGAGGTTTTCTTCGGTCGCACTGATGATTCCATCTTCCAAAGCTTCGATCAATACACCACGATATACCTTATCCCGTTGGTCACGAGTTACTTCAGGCAGCACTTTCGCCAAAATATACACTTCATCAGGTTTAAGTTCATCCGTACCACGTTGGACAAACTTGGACATATCGATGCCGAGTTTTTCTAACTGGCGGCGTAGTTTATTGGCTAATCCTTCCCTTTCATACTGCTCAGAAGTACGCCAAAAAGTTTGAGCAAACCACAATCCACTAACTAAGACCGTAAAACCAGTCAGCAGGCGTTCGAGCGGGGCGGGGCGACTGATAAATATCCAAAATACGTTCCAAGCAATGACCGTAAAAACTGTAAAGATTTGATGGAGGATTTGGTCGTTGGTGAGTTTTTTGCCTTTCTTTTGTAAGTATTGACGATAAATATTTTCGGATATCCCTCCCAATATATAGGTACCAAAACCAAATGTTGCTAAGGTCAGGGGCGCGGCAATAATCTTAGGAATGGGGATGGCTTGATTGAAAATATAAAAACCTGCCCCAAAAACTTTACTGATTTGTCCTTCTTCATGGCTCCAAATACCAGAGTACAGATAATCCCAGTTACCAGCATAGAGAAAGTAATAGAAGAAAAAGCCAAATACTAGCCCCAGATATCCATAATAGAGGAGCCTGCGATCTGGACGTTCAATTTGTTCCCAATAAGCTCGCTCAGAGTCAATATCAATACAAGGGTTTTGACAAGCAACACAAGCACTTTTTTCTTTGCCTGTGGATTTATCAAATTCGCGGCACATGGACTGGGTAACGCCCAATTTTTGACCTAAGTGCGACTGACTGTCTAATAGCCCTCGGGTTCCTGTAAATACGACCTGAACTGGAGCCATTGGGCAAAAATATTGACACCAACTCTTACCCGCAAAGAGATAGCCGACGGAGATTGCTGCCAAAATCGTCAAAATAAAGAAGATCCCTAGGGCTAGGCGATCGGAATTCACAAAAAGAATGCGAATATTGATCCCTAAAAAAAACAAACCAAATTGGAGGTATAAATGATTTTTCCCTAACCAAGAATTTTTATCGACGCTAAACAACTGATAACGGGTTTTGCCATTAGCAGAAGTGATTTTTTGTTTGCGCTGAATCCCCAAAGCACGGGGTATTTGCGAGAAGAACGATAATGGACAAATGCGTCGCCATACCTCATGTCCAAATACAAAAATCGTCAGTAATCCCGCAGGGATAATGATCGACCAAAATATTCTTGCCCCCATGCCATAGGGATTTTCTGGTTGACAAATACCTTGGAGCTTCACGCATTGGGAGGGATCTAAATATCTATTGGGATCGATCCTAAAAGGACTATGGAGATTGTTAGGATCGGTGAGGTAAAAAGAGAGCGGATCGTAAAAAAGAGTCAATATCAATAGCAGCCAACCAACCGCAAGAACTACCTTAATGACATGCATTTTCTGTTCTGATAATCTGCTCAGCATAGAACCTCTAGATTAACCTGACTATTCCTCAACAGATAGCATAAATCTAGAGCTAAAAGTTATTTCTGCTGTGCAATAAAAGTTTAGACCTATTGCTATAGCTACAGTCACTTGAATGAGGACAAATCAAACCCCAAGAATTGAGTGGCGGCGCTTCGCGCCGCCACTCAATTCTTGGGGTTTCCTCGTACATTTGGCGATAGCGATAGCGGTAGAGCTATGGCAGGGTCAATGCTAATTGATAAATTTGCCGACGCGGTAATTCTGCGAGTTCCGCCAGTTGACGGCTAGCTTCCGATCGCGAAACACCTGAGTCGATCAGATTCTGTAATTCTTTGATAATTATTTCTTCTGTCCAAGATTTTTTAAAGCTGGGCTCTGCTCCCTCGATCACTAGGGTAAATTCTCCCTTCGGAGCGCGATCGGTAAAATAAGCGATCGCCCCTTCGATCGAGCCCCGCCAAAACTCTTCATGGAGCTTTGTTAGTTCCCGCGCAATCGCGATCCGTCTGTTTTTGCCAAAACTCTCTGCTAAATCCTCAAGGGTGCGTAATAACCGATGGGGGGCTTCGTAGAGAATCATCGTACGGGTTTCTAAACGCAAAATTTCTAAGCGATCGCGCCGTTCCTTTTTGTCAATTGGTAAAAATCCATCAAAGCCAAAATGCTGCGTGGCAAAGCCAGAAACGGTTAGGGCAGCGATACCTGCGGTAACGACGGGAATCGGGATCACCTTTACCCCTGAAGCGATACAGCCTTGGACGAGTTCTACTCCAGGATCGGAAATCGCAGGCATCCCTGCATCGGTGACCAAAGCGATCGTCATTCCTTGTAATAATTTTTCCACCAATTCGGGGACGCGCTTATGGGCATTATGCTCGTGATAGCTAGTTTGCGGCGTATCAATGCCAAAGTGATGTAGTAGCTTGCCCGTATGTCTAGTATCCTCGGCAGCGATTAAATCAACCTGTTTTAATGTGGCGATCGCCCGAAAAGTCATATCCTCTAGATTACCGATCGGTGTTCCCACCAAATACAGAATTCCCGCATCATTCATTAATTAGCGCCACTGTTTATTTTCTAATTCCCGTACCTGACGCTCTAGGCGATCGATCCGCCCGCGCAGTTCATCCATCTCATTTTGACGCGGCACTCCCAAATCTTGCATGACATTGCGAATCTGGCGCTGAATTAAAGTTTCCAAATTTCCCTGTTCTGATTTGAGACGGCTGGCAATATCGTTGAGAATTTCGGAGGCTTGATCGGGATCGATTTTGCCATCTTTGACCCAATCTTCACTGGCTTCTTTGATTTTTTCTAAAACAAGGGAAGTTGTGCCGACACCAAGCATGAGTAATTGCTTGAGCAAATTATTGCTATCCATAATCCGTACGATCCTCAAAGCCGATCTATAAACTCCATCATACTAAACAAAAGTCTGAGCAATTCATGAATTGCCCTTACTTTGCCCAGACTTTAAGCATATCGATATATTTGAAACACCTTGACGATTGCTATACTTTAAGCTGCTTTTAAATTGTCAAAAACTTTCTGGTAAGCGTACTTATGATTCGTGCAGTAATAGAGACCGATAAAGGAACAATTCGTGCTGAGTTAGACGATCTGCACGCTCCGATCACTGTCAAAAATTTCGTAGATCTATCTAAGCACGGCTTTTATGATGGGCTAACTTTTCATCGTGTCGAACCAGGATTTGTGATCCAAGGTGGCGATCCGCTTGGTAATGGGACTGGCGGTTCGGGCGATCGCATCAAATTGGAAATTTTTGCCGAAGGTGACAGCGAAGCAACCATTGGCAAAATTTTAACTGGTGGAAAAAAGCCAGTGATTAAGCACAATAAGGCGGGCGTATTCTCCATGGCACGCACTAACGATCCGAATAGTGCCACTAGCCAATTTTTCATTACCCTTGGTGATGCATCTTTCTTAGATGGACAATATGCAGCTTTTGGTTATACCGAAGATACGGAAGTAGCTCAAGCTATCCGTCGTGGCGATAAAATTATCTCGATTAAAATCGAAGATTAAATCAAGCCGCCCTGTATTATAGCTGTCGCCAAGTGTATTAGGACATAAACCCCAAGAATTGGCTGGCGGCGCTTCGCGCCGCCAGCCAATTCTTGGAGTTTGATTTGTTCTCATTCAAGTGACTGTAGCTATAAAACCCAAGAAGGGAATGGCGGCGCGAAGCGCCGCCATTCCCTTCTTGGGTTTTGAAAACCAAGTTAAGAAATGGCTACGCCATTTCTTAACTTGGTATAAAAGAGAGGCAAACCGCAAAAGGCAAGTGGCGGCGCAAAGCGCCGCCACTTGCCTTTTGCGGTTATGTCCTAATTAGTTTTTTCAGGAAGCAACTAAACTCTGAATAATCGATTGTAAATCGGTTAATACCTGTGCAGAGTTATTCCCATTGGACATATTTCCTAAGTCTTGGATTGCCCCTTCTAACTGAGGTCGCAATGTATCGACAATATCCTGCACAGGACGCAAAAGCTTTTCTTGAGCGCTAATTTGCCCCAGCAGCTCAGCAACAAGTCTAATCCGATCCTGCTGCTGGGCTTCCGAAGCCCGAATCGCTTGCTCTTGCTGTAGATGATCCTGAGTTTGCTTGCCAAGGACTTCTTGCTGTTGCTGCGTATAATTTCTCACCGCCTCAATTTGACTTTCCATCTTCATCAATTCTTGCTCTTGGCGATTTTTTTGCGCCTCAATTTGGGAAAGCAAAGGCAATAAGCTTTGAACGGGACTCTCTTCAACGGTAATCCCTTTACGACGATCTAGAATCGCCTTCTGTTGATTTAATACGGACAAACGTTCCTGCATACCGCGTCTCATTCCTGAAACGCTTTCCTCAAGAAGGTTATATTGTTCCTCCACAAATTCTTTATTACTTTCTAGCTCTATTCTGGCGAACTGATCGGCTGTTTCCACCTGACTTTGGATGTCGGCAATTTCACCCTCGAGTCCAGCTAGCTCATCTTCTTGGGCGCTAACATAATTTACTAAGCGATCGAAATCTGCTTGCAGAGCCTTAATAGTTGATTCCAACTCTTCGATCGTCATTGACTGTAAACGACTTTCTTCTTCGGGACTCAATACTTCTATGCTTCCTGGCCCCCCCAAAGACTCGATCGCATTAGAAGTTTGCTCGTATAGATCGATTTGGGCATCTAACTGCAACCTAGACATCGCTATATTATTCTCTTGCAGCTTGAGAATGCCACGCTGCGCTTTTAACTCCGCTTGAGCATCAGCTAAGGCAATTTGAGTTTGTTGCCATTGATTTTTACGATTGTTAAGCTCCTCCGTTGATTTGGCTAGAATTCCCTTTTGTTTCTCAGCCTCATTTTTGAGCCCATCTAAACCTTGCCAAAATTCCGTGAGTACCTCTTGGCGTTTATTTATTAAATCAAGAGCACTATGAACCCTATTTCTTAGGGAATCTGGATTTGTAAAATTTGTCGATAATTGAGAGATTAGAGTTTTGATATTTTCGGCTTGATCGACCGTTAAGGCTGCCGCCTTAGCTTCAAACTGACCCCGTTCGGTTTCAATGCCTGCTCTTACATTTTCGATTTCGCTACGTTCTTTAGCCAGCTTGGCTTCTAACTCTTCGATTTCTTGCTTTCTCGTATCGAGATGTTCTAGTTCTAATTCCTTTTGCTCTAATTCTTGCTCGCGGCGATGTAGTACTTGACTTTGAAAATTAAGAGATTGCTTCCACTGTTCAACTTCTTCTTCAGCAGCTTTATACTTATCCTGCGATCGCGAAAAGGCTTGCAGAATATTGACAATCTTTCTAGAAGCGTCTTGCACGCTTTGCACTTGGTTACTGCCCGTAACTTCGGCAATTACCATCTGACCATCTTTAAAATCTTTGGCTTGGCTTGAATCTTGAATTGGTAAAACTTGCTCGTTCGTAATCGGCTGCCAAACATTTTCGCCCGTATTACGTGCTAACAAACGGATTGAAGAATTACCACCTAATCCAAAAGCTGCTTGAGTTTTTTGAAGTTCCGCTAAGTACTGCACGCTGAATATACTCCTATTTTGCTGATGCTGACTTTCAGATTGACATGACGAAAGAGCAAAAACCCGTCACAAACAATACAAAATAGCCTAAATCCTAGTCTCATACTACCTAATTGCCTAAGCATTTTGGCGATATATTTTTTAAGACTATCAGGACGTTTTTGTGAAAAGTCTATTGCCTAATGTTTTTTGGGTCAAGGGCATCGCGTAAACTATCACCCAAGAGATTAAATGATAGCACCGTCAATACGATTGCTAATGCTGGAGCCCACACTAGCCAAGGTTGAAGAATGACAATCGAGGCATTGGTGGACAAAGACAGCATATTACCCCATGAGGGATCGGGTGGCTGAATCCCGAGTCCCACAAGGCTTAAGACTGCCTCTACGACTATAAATCGGGGGATATCGAGGGTTGCCGAAATGATGATAAATGTGATGGTCTGGGGTAAAACATGCTTGATAATAATTCGTAATGGGCTGGCTCCCGACGCACGAGCCGCCAAAATGAAAGTTTGTTCTTTGATAGACAACACTTGTCCACGAATTATTCTTGCTAAACCTGACCATGACACAAACGAAATTATGGCGATAATTAATGCGAATCTTTGAGTATTACTGATTTGAGGCGGCAAAATTGCAGCTAATGCTACTAACAGATAAATCGAAGGCACTGACATCAGAACTTCAACAAAGCGCATTAAAACTACATCAAGCCATCCGCCAATATATCCAGAAATACCCCCGACAAGGCAACCAATGGTATAGGAAATAATTGTACCGATAAAGCCAATTAATAGGCTAATTCTACCGCCATGCAGAAGTCGCGTTAATTGGTCGCGTCCCTGTTCGTCGGTTCCCAGTAGATTAAGGGGCGCGTTGCTCGTCTTGAATAAATGCCCCGCTTGAAAGAGCTGGATCTGGGAGGGCTGGGTGTAATCAACGATCAAGGCGCGATCGCCTGTTTCCATATCGACCTTACCCTGAGTCGTGGGATAGACGTGAGCGCCAATATACTGACCTTGGCGATCGTGCCAATATATTTGTGTTGGTGGGAGTAAAGCACCATTTTTAACGGATTCATTGACACCGTAAGGGGTCATGAAATCAGCAAATAAAGACGCAGCGTAAAAAAACGTCAAAATGATAATGCCAATCCAAGCAAGAGGATTGGCTCGGAGTCGTTTCCACCAAGTCATTAGGAGCCTTTAAGCGCTTTGAAAAAATTTTTACGGTAATTGCCATTCATGACAAAGAGAACTGGCCAAAGTAATGCTAGTCCAATTTGATTGCCAGAAAAGTCGGTACGTCGAAAACCTTGTAAAAATTTTACAACTCCAAATACATAAGCGACTGTTACCAAAATTCCAATGAGTGTTGGCATATGTAGATCTCCCTTGATTAACTATCTAATTTAGCACCAACAAATAGGTTATACCAAAGCTCAAAATGGCTACGCCATTTTGAGCTTTGAAAACCCTTACTGGGTTTGGTTTTTAATTCACGAAAGTGTGACAACACTTTCGTGAATTGGTATTATGTGGATAGATGGTTCTCGGCACATAGAATTTAGGGGGTGCCTTGCGCCACCGCGCTCTTCTTGTGATTACCAAAGAAATAGACATACAAAACCAAGAATTAGACGTTGCGGCGCTTCGCGCCGCAACGTCTAATTCTATGAATTTTTGAGGCTTAGAACAAACCTACCCATGCCGACCATAGACGATCTCCCAATATTATGGCTTTGGCAGATAGTTTGGAGAAATTTGCGTGATCTTGAGCAGTAGGACTGCTAACTTCCCCCAGATAGGCGGCGGCGATCGCTCCTGATTGGATGGTAACTTGGAGCTGATTAGATTGTGGATGTCTTTGGGCGCGGGTAGTCACTATGCGCCAACTATGATGGGTACTCAAAAAGTAGTACAAACTACTGGCGATCGCATCCGATAGCCCCTTTTCCCGATGGGATGCGATCGTACTTGCGCCATGCTCCACAAATTGCTGCGCGAGTTGTAGCTGAGCTAAACATTGCTGTTGCGCTTGAGGGGTACGGCTTAACGCGATCCTTTGTTGAAAATCATCACAGATATGGTTAATAAGCAATCGGGGGTGCAATTCACCCAGACAGGCTAAGGCGATGACGTAGGCTAATACTAATTCTTGAATATTGGCTTTGCTATGGGATTGTAATGCTAGTAGACGCGATCGCATTTCCTGTAGATCCTGATGCCAATAGGCTCCGATGCCGATCGCAGCTATAGTTAAATCTATCTGAGTTAAATCTATTTTTTCGTTTTTTTCATTTTTTTCGGTCGATTTGAGCGCATTGAGGTTGTCATTAATTATTAGTTCAACTATGGGTTCTAGGCGATCGGGCAAATTGGGTGGGGCAGTAAGCAAAATACTTGTAAAAATAGCTCGAAATCGACTTTTTACAGATATCGGTGTTAGCAACATAAGCTCCATAGATGTTTGTTGCCAGTATAAAACCTCCCAATAAAACCTCCCAATAAAACCTCCCCAAAATATTGCTTTCTATAGCAACGCCAGATAAAACCCTAAAGAGGAGTGGCGGCGCTTCGCGCCGCCACTCCTCTTTAGGGTTTTATGTCCTAAGCAAATCTTACATTGCTACATTCTTTATCTAGTTTCCCCATCTCGCAAGATTTTGAAATAGGCTTTGAGAAAGGGTTTGCTACGCAAACCCTTTCTCAAAGCCCAAAATTAAAAGTTACTTAGCTCATCTACAGAAAATAAATTAGGGTCGCGATCGCCAGTAAAAGCAACAAAACATAAATTGCCAATCTTCCCCACACAGCTATAAACAAACATAGTAAATTCCAAAAAGTCACCCTTGCCGTCCCATTCCACTTGGGACGAAATCGACTAATTTCGGACTTTTCATACGCATCAATCCGATCCATCTCTAAAACCTTGTAATGTAGTCTGCCAAAGGGATGCAAAATCCTAAACTGCTGATAACGATGGTGGTCATTTTTCCATCGATTGCGGAGATTTTTAGTTTTGCCAACATACAAAACAATCCACAGAGCGGTGATGTAATAAACTCCTGCATGTTTGGGTAACTCCTTAAGCTTTTTGATGGACTTAGATGGCAACCAAAAAATGCGCAGCCAGTCAGACATAGGTGATTTACTATCCTAAAGTGCTTATTCCTAGATATTTTGCTACTTTTATGCGATCGCTATCGAAGTTGAGCTATAAATAAACTGTTTTGGTTAAGTAATCTAAATTATCTAGTTAGGTTTTGCTTATATGTCAGATTTTAATCGCGGCATCATGAAGTTTGAAAATGCCGACAGCCCCCTATCAATCATGCTATCTAGCATTGTCGTTTTGAGCGCGATCGGGTTCCTCCTCTGGTGGGGATTTCAGACCGCTTACGTCTAAACTTACGTTTAACGAAGAAAAAGCGGTGCAGTGCGCCGCTTTTTCTTTGCGATTATTTTTTGTGATTATTTATGGTTTTGCTTGGTAAGTGGGCTTAATTAAATATAAAACCCTAAAACCTGCGGCGCACGCGCAGCGTGCGCCGCAGGTTTTAGCTCTGGATTTTAATTATGTTGGGGTACTTATAGCAACGTAAGGTTTGATTAAGGCATAAAACCCAAAAGATGAGTGGCGGCGCGAAGCGCCGCCACTCATCTTTTGGGTTTTGATTTGTGCAATTCACGAAAGTGTTGTCACACTTTTGTGAATTAAAAACCAAACCCAGTAAGGGTTTCCAAAGCTAAAAATGGCGTAGCCATTTTTAGCTTTACTTGGTGGGTTAAGCTAAAACAAGTTTTTAAAAATTTATCAATCATTTAACTTACATTTAACTCAAATAATGACTATTACCATTTCTCAAGACGAACAACTTGGAGCGGCGATCGGTGCAATTCCCAGTGGTTTGTTTATTGTCACCTCTCAACAAAATGGCAAAACGGCAACCATGCTAGCTTCATGGGTTCAACAAGCTGGGTTTGCGCCTCCTTCGGTAACAATTATTGTTTCTAAAGGCAGACCCATTGAATCTTTCTTGACCATCGGCAGTCCTCTGGTTGTCAATATCGCGGAAAAAGGACAAGGTAAAATTATTGGACATTTTGCTAAGGGCTTTGCGCCAGATGTCGATCCCTTTGAGGGGATTGAGACAGCAATAGCTCCTAGCGGACAACCCTATCTAACTGATGCGATCGCCTATCTTGATGCGACGGTGACAGGTAGCCTTGATGCGGGAGATCACAACGTCATTCTGGCGACCATCACCGCAGGTGAACGGCTTCGTGAAGGGGAGCCCGCCATCCATACGCGTAAAAATGGCTTCAAGTACTAATACCAAGTTAAGAAATGGCTACGCCATTTCTTAACTTAAAAACCCTTACTATGTTTAGTTTTTAATTTACAAAAGTGTTGTCACACTTTCGTGAATTGACATAAATCCCCAAAAGAGATGAATGGCGGCGCGAAGCGCCGCCATTCATCTCTAGGACTTTGAGCTTTGCGTTGCAAAGATCGAAGAAATTTTCAAAAAGTAGTTGACATTGTTGGCAATGTTTGGCATATTAATAAAGCGCTAAACGCAGTGGCGCACAAAACGCGGGTGTGGCTCAGTGGTAGAGCATCTCCTTGCCAAGGAGAATGTCGTGGGTTCGAATCCCATCACCCGCTTACTAAAAGCAGGGGTTTGTATAGCAAACCTCTGCTTCTTTGTTTTTTGTGGTCATTTTGTGGTCATTTTTGTGATCATTTTTTTGTGGTCATCATTGTTAAAGAGAATAGCTTTTTCGAGAGAATAATTGAGAAATTAGATCCATGCAGCCTAATCTTAAGTTTGATGTCAAAGTTGCCCTATCTCACATCGAGCTACCATCTGCGGAATGGATTGGCTTGCGTGAAGTTAGAGAAATTAATACGACTCGTTATGTGCGCGATCGCCAGCCCCAGTCTAACGGGCGCAGTCAATCCCACGGCGTAATGATTGAAGTATTAGTGGACGGGCAGTTTGGCTATGCCAGTACCAACAATCTCGATCTGACCAATATTCAACGTATGGCTCAGCAAGCCTACGATCGCGCTAAAACTGCGGCAAAATGGGCTGTGCATCGTTTTACGATCGCCCAAAGACCAAAAGCGATCGGACAATATTTTTCCCCATTTGTCAAACCATCGGAGGCGATCGATGCGAAAGAACTCAACTCACTCCTCATCGAGATCTGTGACACCTTAAAGGTTTCCGAGCAGATCGTGAAAACAAGTGCCTATGCCGTAATTACCGAGGTCGAAAGCAAATTTGTCAGTAGCAATGGCTCGGATATTTATCAAAAATTTCTCGTTATTGCCACTGATTATGCGGCAACCGCTCAAGATGGGGCAATTATTCAAAGACGGGGAGACAAAGGACAACTTGCCCGATGCAATCAAATCGGAGTGGAGGTATTCGATCGAGATACCCTTTTACAAAGAGCAAGAGTCATTGGCGAACAGGCAATTGAACTCCTCTCCGCGATCGAATGTCCCACTGAAACCACATCCCTAGTCCTTGCTCCCGACCAAATGTTGTTACAAATTCATGAGAGCATCGGTCATCCCTTAGAAATAGATCGGATTTTAGGCGATGAGCGCAACTATGCAGGCGGAAGCTTTGTCAAGCTAGAAGACTTTGGCAAGATGCAGTACGGATCTTCAATCATGAATGTATCCTTTGACCCGACTATGGCTGGAGAATTTGCCAGCTATGCCTTTGATGATGTGGGAATATCTGCAACCAAGGAATATTTAATCAAAGAGGGAAAGCTCCTCCGTGGCTTAGGGAGTTCTGAAAGTCAATTGCGATCGGGGATCAAGGGGGTTGCTAATGCGAGAGCCACCTCATGGAATCGTCCTGCGATCGATCGCATGGCAAATATCAATCTAGAAGCTGGCGAACATTCCTTTGAGACGATAATTAGCAATATTGAGCGGGGCGTATACATGCAATCGAATCGATCTTGGTCGATCGATGATTATCGTAATAAGTTCCAGTTTGGCTGTGAATACGCCCAACTAATCGAAAATGGCAAACTTACCAAAACCCTACGCAATCCCAACTATCGGGGCGTTACCAACCAATTTTGGCGCAGTCTCGCCAAAGTAGGCGATCGCGATACCGTTGAAGCCTATGGCTCTCCTTTTTGTGGCAAGGGAGAACCAAATCAAGTTATTCGAGTCGGTCATGCTTCCCCCACCTGCCTATTTGAGAACATAGAAGTTTTTGGCGGTGCGTCCTAAATCAAAAAAACAAAAACTAAAAAAATCAAAAAGAGACATAAAATGTCTCTTTTTGATTTTTTTAGTTTTTTTTGATTTTTTTAACTTAAGCCTAGTTGCTTCATTTCTTGTTCGAGGATATTTAGCAATCCAGCATCATTATTAGCGCGAGCAACTTCCATACGACGTTTAACCGAAGCAGAGAGATTTGCTTTGTGGTTAGCGGCAGCTTCGGCTTTTCTTTGAACTACGTTCATTACTAATATCCTTATAAATTACATATTGTTTACATATACTAACCATAACATATAATTATCAAAACGGTAGCATATGTTACTGATATTTTCTTAAATAAATGTAAAGAAAATTGTGCTTATTGCAATGTCTCGGAGAAATTTACGACACTAAGCAATGCGATAGGCAAGTAAAAAGCCAAGCCCCAAAAGTATGAGGGAACACAATGGGTTCCCTCATGCTTTTGGGGCTTGGCTTTGATAAATTCAGCAAGCCCAAGAGGCGAATGGCGGCGCTTTGCGCCGCCATTCGCCTCTTGGGCTTAGCTATAAAAACATACAGATCGCGCTTAGCCAGCCGTTAGAGGACGGTAAGTTCTGTAATTGATATCAGGAAAGATATTGTCAATATATTCAATCTTCTCCAACCATCCAGAGTCAATCTTGCCAGCCTCAATATCATCAAATAATTTCTCCAATCGCATTAAGTGCGATCGCGTCCTTCTTACTGCATAGGGAACCATAGTGCCCGTACGCATGATAAATGCCCAGTCAGAGGATTGAGCTAAAAGTAGCTCCCTTGCGGCTTGATTGAGGGCTCGCCATTCTAAATCATCGGCAGGTTCGCGATAGGACAAATGAATCATCCGCTCCGCACCTTTATGCAAATGTTGATAGACCCAAGCATTAGTCTCATTTAGCCAATATTCGTGGAAACCTTTGTACCCCCAACTAGATTGGGCAGGACGCGATACCTGCTGGGTCGGATTATTGCGCAGATAATCTGCCAAATGGGTCATTTCATAGGTGGTTTGGTCGTAATAGGATTTACGAATCAAGAAATCGATAAACCAAGGACCTTCATACCACCAATGTCCAAATAACTCTGCGTCATAGGGAGATACTACCAACGGAGGGCGACCCATCATTTCATGGAGATAGCCAACCTGCCGCTCGCGATTTTGCATAAAGTTAGCCGCATGTTCGGCTGCTTTCTCCTTCGCCCAGTAAGGATCGTAAAGTTGTTTTGCATCTAAGCCAAAATCACTACCTGTAATGCGGTGATACTTGACCCCTGTATTTTTTCGCTGACCGTTAGGCATGATGAACGGCTTGATATATTCATAGTCAGCTTCCCACCCTAAATCCTTATAAAATTCACGATAAACGGGATTACCTGGGTAGCCAACCTTCGATGACCATACTTGCTGCGAGGACTCATGGTCACGCGCAAAGGCGGCAACTCCTGTTTCCGTAAAAACAGGGGCGTAGGTTCCAAACCTAGGGCGGGGTTGACCATATAAAATTCCATGCCCATCGGTAAGGAAATAGCGTAAGCCCACATCGGCAAGCATTCGCTCTAATCCGTCGTAATAGGCGCATTCTGGCAACCAAATTCCATTCGGAGCCCGCCCAAATTCGTTGGTGTAATGTTCAACAGCAACCTCTAGCTGTGCCCAAACTGCCTCTGGATACATTTTCATTAGTGGCAGATAGCCGTGAGTCGCCCCACAGGTAATAATCTCCAGATTATTGGTGTCTTGAAATTGCTTAAACGCAGTTATGAGATCGCCACTATATTTTTCCCAAATTTCGCGAGTTTCCGCAAATTCTTTGACATAGTACTCCGCCAGATACTTAACATGACCATTATGTTCGTTATGAATGACCTCAAGTTCTACCAATTGCTGTAAAAGGGCGAGGTGTTTGTCATAGCGTTCTTGCAGAAGAGGATCGCGGAGCATAGATACCAACGGTGGTGTCATACTCATGGTCATTTTGAAATCAATGCCATCTCGCCTGAGTCCCTCATAGACTTTGATTAGGGGAATATAGGTCTCAGTAATCGCCTCATACAACCATTCTTCTTCAAGCACATAGTCACTTTCGGGGTGACGAACGTAGGGTAGGTGAGCGTGTAAGACCAGCGCGAGATATCCAATGCTCATAGATCTTCTTTTCCTAAAAAGTCTTTAAATTAGCCGATATTGCTAAAAAGTAGACTTTCAGAATCAGGATATCCAACATTTAGGGTTGACTATCCTGATTCTGAAAGTTTACCTATTAGCCAGATCACATTTTCGGGCATATTTCGGGCATATCAAGTACATTAAAGTTGTTCTAGCCTATTAATACAGGCAAGTTCCCTATGACTTAGCTATGCTGCTGAAAGCTGCTATCTCCAAATGTGATTTCCTTCTTTGAGGCATTTTTAAAGTAATTTTAAGCTATTCCTGTACCCAATGTAATTATCCATACATCCTGCCGATCGCGATCGTTAAGTAGCTAAGAGGGCATACTGCCCGCGTAGCAGGCGGTATGCCCTTCTAGGTTTTAAGGTTACTTATGCTTAGCTAATTACAAGTAAATGGCAAGCTAAGCCTTTAGCTTGCAGATTAGCCTTTAGCTTGCAATTTAAGCCTTTAGGGACTTGCGATTTAATAAAGTACCAAATATAAAACCAGAATCGTTGGTGCGGCGGAGCCGCACCAACGATTCTGGCAAATCTGGATTGGCATCTTATTTTCTCGCAAGTCCCTTAGGGGGCAATTTAAGTCTTCAGCAATTTAGGTGTTGTCTCTTACTCGGAAATTATTCGGTAAAGTTTTTTGGCGTAGATTGTTAAAAAAAGGTTACACAAAAGAAAAATCAATTTAAATCAATAAACGTAGTAAATAAGCGTAAGAATGAGATATTAAAAGATAACCTGAATGAAAAACTCTAATAACTGCTCTTGCTATCTATCGAGATGAGAGATACCTTAAGATTCTTGATTAAGTAAAATCATCTTGTAGACTCAAAAAAGTAGCTCTGGGGGGAGCGAAGGTTTAGCCAAAAACTATCTTTAGGCATAGTTAAGCACAAACTATTTTTTTATAGATTTTGCAAGATTACTTTACCAAACTGGTGCTTGACAAACTAACTTAGAACATGCGTTTGTCTATCCAAGGAGTTTTGATGCACAAAATTGATTTTTTAACTGTTCGTGGTGAACTTGTTTTAAGGAAAAGATCAAGGTAACTTATGATGTGTAATCGCTCCTTGCTGAGTTAATGATTTTGCTAATTTAAAAAAGCTTAGTTATTTAGCTCGCTTTATTCTCACACTTGATTTATCAGGGGCAAAGCTAGATTTAGAGGAGGCAGTTTTTTGAAAAAGATATCTTCCAAAGACGAGGATCTGACGACTAATGTTTCCCTGACATTGGGCGAAAAGATATCCTCTTTGAAAGTTCGTCGTTCGCTAGCAGTTTTAGGGCTTGCCTTATCTGCGGGAACCGTGGGGGTGTTGATCAACCAACAAACAGCGAATAATAATCTTAAGGTAACGCCAGTTGCGACTTCATCACGAACCTTGACGGATGTGATGGCGCAAAACCAAGATCGTAAGTATGAGATGGCGCGAAGCGCGATCGCTTCAGGCACATGGGATAACTCTCAAGGCGTAATTGTCCACGAGGTGCGTGAAGATGAAACCCTCTGGAAATTGACGCAGGTTTATCAAGTTGATGCAGCAGCGATCGCAGCATCCAATAACATAAGTGCCAATACCGAGTTACAGCCTGGAACAAAGTTATTGATTCCGCCTGTGAACGGTTTAGTTCACAAGGTTAAGCCAGGCGATACCCTCGAAGCTATTTCCAACTATTACAACGTTCCTAAGAGCGAAATTGTTAAGTTTACCTCCCTCGCTTCTGGTGACTTTTTAGCGATCGATCAGCCTCTAGTGATCCCTGGTAATGTCGCTACTTTAATGCAAGTTAAGGAAGGTCATGTTAAGCGGCAGTTATTAGCCGAGAAAGAACGCTTAATGCAGCGTTTGCAAGCTTTAGAAGGCAAAAAAGCGACTGCGACCTTAGCTAGCACCAGCACTAAGGCTAATGTTGCGGAAAATGAGATTTCCAAGCAACCTAAGTACGTTGCCTACAAGGTTCAAAACGGCGATACGATTGAAACCATTGCTCGTCGGTATGGGATCAACCAAAAGGCAATTATTGAGGCTAACAAGCTAGAAAATCCTCAATGGTTAGAATTAAATCAAGAGTTAAAGCTCCCTCAAGAGCGGAACCTGCCTCCTGTGCAAACAGTGGCTGCTTCTATTAATGAAAAGCCAAGCAAGCAAGTGCCGCCCCCTGTAGCGACCCTGTCTGAAACAACTAGAAACCTAGATACGCCATCTTCTCCTAGCTTGCCAAGAGAAGTCGATCAGCTCAGGGTTTCTGCGGCTACTCCCATGGTGCTACCGAAATCAACAACCAAAATTGCCGCTGCTAATCGCGGGCTGACTTGGGATGGCTTAATGCAATTAACGGGGACAGAAGCATCAGCAAACCTCCCTAGCGCTCCCGTACAGGAGCAATCATCTAACTTGCAGCTCAAGCCTACGGCTGTTAATCCCAATTTACCGATTGCCAGTGAGCCAGTTACCAAGGTAGCTGTAGCGCTATTCCCATTTGCTCCTGATCGGCTATTGGGTGAGTTAGGTGCTCCTAATAACAATAAAAACCCTAATTTATCGCCAACGGCGCTTAATTTACCCGCAAGATCGATTTCTACACCATCGATTCCTACGGCAAGTGCTGCCGAACAGTACAGCGCCAATCGCTCGATCCCCCTCGAAGCTAATTCGTCTCAGCCAGTAGCTGAGCCTAAAGTACAGCTTCCTGCCAGAATTGCCGCAGCTTTGTCGGTTCCCCAAATACCAACATCCTTGCTCACCGAGCAAAAGACTAGTCTGCGTAATACTCCTGCGGAATCGCCCAACCAGCCTGTAGCCGAACCGAGTGTAAAGACTGCTCCCGTAGCCGCAGTATCGGCTCCCAGCATTCCGACAAGTCGAGCGATCGAGCAAAGTGTTAACAACTCTGCCGAGCCTATTGCCCCATCATCTCAGCCTGCATCTGAGCCAAATGTGCAAATTCCGACAAGGGTAGCCGCATCTAGCCTTGCCCCCAAAGTGCCTGCATCGGCATCGGTCGATCAGCAGACTGCCACAACGGCTCAGCCCAATCAAGTTGCTTTGTTACCCGATCCCGAAGCCAGAATGACTTCCCTTGAAGTTAAAAGGCTGGAATCGGAAGTAGATCAGCTAAATGCTAAAGTTCGCGACGCTGAAATTAAAGAAGCGGCACGTAAAGCTGAAGAAGCTCGTAAGATTGAAGCCGCAAGAATTGCTTCGGCAAACCTCAACGCATCTCCAAATCCCGATCGCAACTTTGACAGTAGCCGTGCGGCGATCGCCAATCCAAGCGATCGTTCGGGTGTTACTCCCCAGTTACCGCAACTAACTGCTAGCGCTTACCTCCCCGATGTACAGGATTACGGCTTGTCCAGTGGCTTTATTTGGCCTGCCGATGGCGTGATTACATCTGGTTTTGGCTGGCGCTGGGGTCGAGTTCACCAAGGTATCGATATTGCTGCTCCCATTGGTACACCAGTTTTAGCTGCTTCTACAGGTGTGGTAGATTACGCGGGCTGGAGTGATGGCGGTTACGGCAATATGATTGATATTCGTCATCCCGATGGCACGATCACCAGATACGGTCACCTCAACGAAATTCATGTCAAAGAAGGACAGAGCGTTAGCCAAGGTCAGTTAATTGCTGCTATGGGTAGCACTGGATTTAGTACTGGTCCCCACCTCCACTTTGAGATCCGTCCTAACGGTGGTAGTGCGGTCGATCCGATGGCATTCTTAGCTTCAGTCAGCAGATAGAAATTAAGATTTCATCTTAAAAAGATAAGGAGTTGGGGATTTCGTACCCAACTCCTTATCTTTTTTAAGCCTTGTATAGCTGCCGCCAACTGTATCAGGACATCAAACCCCAAAGAGAGTTGCCGCGCGGAGCGCGGCAACTCTCTTTGGGGTTTGATTTTTGTCCTAAATTTCTGGGTTCGAGTTGCTGCGCCAAGCACTATATAGCTACAGTAATCAAACCCCAAGAATTGAGCGGTGGCGCGAAGCGCCGCCACTCAATTCTTGGGGTTTATGTCCTAATACACTTGGCGACAGCTATAAATAGAAAAAACGCCAGAACTCTTTTAATGTTTGGCGAAAGAGAACTATCAATCTCAAAATAGCCGTAGAGTTTGTATGTTTTCTGCTAAAGTGATGAGAGAAAAATCTTCATAAATATATAAGGAAACGTTGATGGCAACGGATTTAGAGGGCTTAACTGCTCAATTGCAATCTCTGGCAGAAATCGCCACAAAGTCAGTTGGGGATGTGCAAACTCCTGAAGAGTTGGAACAGTTAAGGGTGGAGTACTTAGGAAAAAAAGGCACTCTCTCTCAGATTCTCGGAGCAATGGGCAAACTATCAGCAGAAGAACGTCCTCAGGTAGGTGCGATCGCTAATCAAGTTAAACAAACATTACAAACTCAGTTAGAAGAACGTAAGGTTAGCATTCAAAAACTAGTAATAGCCAAGCAACTTGAAGCTGAAACCCTTGATGTAACTATGCCTGGAATTTTACGTTCCTATCAAGGCAGACAGCATCCCATCCAAAGTACGATTGATCGGATGTTAGATATCTTAGTTGGCTTAGGTTTTACCGTCGCTCAAGGACCTGAGATTGAAACCGATTATTATAACTTTGAGGCTTTGAATACGCCTGCCGACCATCCTGCCCGCGACATGGCGGATACTCTCTATTTAAGTGATGGCAAGCTGCTGCGATCGCAGACTTCCTCGGTACAAATCCGTTATATGGAAGAAAACGAGCCACCTCTGAGAATTGCTTGCCCTGGACGAGTTTATCGTAAGGATGATATTGACGCGACCCACTCACCAATTTTCCACCAAATTGAGCTTTTAGCAGTCGAAGAGGGATTAACCTTTGGCGATCTTAAAGGTACTGTTAAAACCTTCGTCGAGGAACTACTGGGTGAATGCCCAATCCGCTTCCGTCCCAGTTATTTCCCTTTCACCGAACCATCTGCTGAAGTTGATGTTATGTGGAATGGCCGTTGGCTAGAATTAGGAGGATGTGGTATGGTCGACCCCAATGTTTTCAAAGCTGTTGGCTACGATCCCGAAGTAGTTACGGGATTTGCTTGGGGATTTGGCGTAGATCGCGTGGCAATGGTTTTGCATAAAATTGACGATATTCGTCGTTTATTTACAAGCGACTTACGTTTCTTGCGCCAGTTCTAAACTAGTGCTAGGTAAACTAGTATTGAGTAAACTAGTGCTAGGTAAACTAGTGCTAAATTATCTAGACAACTTGCACTTCGATTTCTTCGATATTTTTACAACGTACTGAGTTAAATCAACATTATGAACGACCAAAATATCGCTGCCACCAAGGAACTCGTGATTGAAGCTGGTCGTACTGAAAAGCAGTATTGGAAAGACCTCTGGCGATATCGTGAACTGTTTTATTTTCTTGCTTGGCGTGATATTTTAGTTCGTTACAAACAAACTGCGATCGGCATTGCATGGGCTTTAATTAGACCTTTTCTAACAATGGTCGTATTTACGGTAGTGTTTGGGCAGCTTGCGAAATTACCATCTCAAGGAGTACCTTATCCGATCCTAGTATTCGCTGGAATGTTACCTTGGCAGTTTTTCTCCAATGCCCTCAGTGAATGCAGTAATAGCCTAGTTGGGAATGCCAACCTAATTTCTAAAGTTTATTTCCCCCGCCTAATCGTTCCCACCAGTGCGATCATTGTCAGCTTTGTAGACTTCATGATCTCTGGCATGATCCTACTTGGATTAATGGCATGGTATAACTTTGTTCCAGACTGGCGTATCCTAACATTGCCCTTCTTCATTCTAATTGCGACCGCAGCATCCATGGGAGCAGGACTATGGCTTGCATCTTTAACCGTTCAATATCGTGACTTTCGCTTTGTAGTTCCTTTTATCGTCCAGTTTGGTTTGTACATTTCCCCAGTGGGTTTTAGTAGTAGCATTGTGCCAGAGCAGTGGAGATTGTTATATTCGATTAATCCCATGGTTGGCGTAATAGATGGCTTTCGGTGGGCTATTTTAGGAGGAGATTCCAAGATCTACTTACCAGGTTTTAGTTTGTCAATGGCCTTCGTGTTTTTATTGCTTTGGAGTGGGATTTGGTATTTTCGTAGGATGGAACGAACCTTTGCCGATGTGATTTAAGGAGCCTGCATATTTAAATAGAAAGATTAGATGGAGTGAAATATATGTCTGAAACTGCTGTCAAAGTAGAGAATCTATCCAAGGCTTACACAATTAATCACCAAGGAGATGGATCTGCAAGCTATTCAAAATCTCTACGAGAAACAATAAGTTATGGCATAAAGTCTTTCAGTCAAAAGCTCCTAAAGTCTTCTAGTGAAAGTATAAATAATCCCAGTCGCGAGCAATTTTTGGCTCTTCAAAATGTTTCTTTTGAAATTAAGCAAGGAGATAGAATTGGTGTAATTGGTCGTAATGGCGCAGGCAAATCGACATTACTAAAAATATTAAGTAGAATTACAGAGCCAACAAGCGGTCGGATCTCTATTAGGGGTCGAGTAGCAAGTTTATTAGAAGTAGGAACTGGCTTTCATCCAGAGCTGACAGGAAGAGAAAACATTTATCTTAATGGAGCCATCCTCGGGATGGGGAAAATAGAAATTCAAAAAAAATTCCATGAAATCGTTGAGTTTGCAGGAGTTTCTAAGTTTATTGATACCCCCGTCAAAAAATATTCATCGGGTATGTATACGCGACTTGCTTTTTCAGTAGCTGCGCACCTAGAACCAGAAATTTTGATTGTAGATGAGGTGCTAGCAGTCGGGGATGTCCAATTTCAAAAAAAATGCCTTGGTAAAATGCAAAGCATATCAAAGGATGAAGGGCGCACAGTTTTGTTTGTCAGTCATAATATGGATGCGATCCAACGGCTATGTTCCAAATGTTTAATGTTAGAGAAAGGCAAATTAATTGCTAATGATATAACCAGTAATGTTATGACAATTTATTTGGCTAACAATTCACAGGAATCTTCCCCTAATGAATGGATTGATTTATCTAACGTAAATAGATCTGGAACTGGTGAAGCTCGATTTACAAAATTTCAGTACAGTAGTTTTAACGATATTACCTATTCGCATCCTTATCCCAACGGCGTTCTAGAATTCACTTTAAGTATTGAATCGGATGAAGAGAGATTAATTGGGAGTCTAGCTGTTACAATTTACAATAGTCTAGGCGTAAAGCTAGTCAATGCGGATATTGCTTCTCTCGGTCAAATAGTAACTTTAAAAGCAGGACAGAATATATTTAAGTTAAGAATCGAGGAACTGCATCTAAATCCTGGTATATATGTTGTCGGATTTTGGCTTGCTGATACTAGAAGTAATAATGTCTTGGACTTCATTGAGCCTACCTTTGATATTGAGGTTGTTGATTCCGCTAAGGAAGGATACGGCGCAAAACGAACTTTTGACGGTGCGGTAACTTGTAAATTTACGCTTCTGAACGGCGAATAAGTATTGCGAAGTTGTTTATTGAGACACCTATGAACGATCGCGTAACATGGCTAATTCCAATTCTCAATGGTATGCCATATTTACCAGAAACACTTGCCTCGATAGAAGCTCAGACTTATAAAGACTGGGAAGTTTTGGTATGGGACAATGGATCGACGGATGGAACTTTGGAAGAGTTGGATAAGTGGATTCCTAGTCGTCTACCAGGTAAAGTATTTACTGGCGAACCCTATGGAGTAGGAGGATCTTTAAAAAGATTAGTCGAGGAATGTAATACGGAATTTTGTGCTCGAATTGATGCGGATGATGTTAACTTTCCCGATCGCTTAGAGAAACAGATCGCTTTTTTAAAAGAGAATCCTGAAGTTGCCTTCGTCGGCAGCCAACAACAATATATTGACGACAAAAATAATTTTCAGGAGTATGATTATTTAATACCTGAAAGCCATGATGACATTGTCCATATCATGCTCAGCTCCAATTGTATTTGTCATCCCAGTGTTCTTTTTAGAAAATCTGCGGTACTTGAGGTTGGGAACTACCGAGATCTAAAAAATGTAGAAGATTACGATTTATGGTTGCGCTTAGCATCTCACTTCAAACTTGCAAATCTCAATCAAAAACTGATCTATTATCGAGTACATCCCCTTAGTACTACTCAAGCGGCAATAAGGGAAAATCGCATCTTCGATCTTGCTCACAAGTGCTTGGTTGAGAACGCTCCTACTCTATATGGTTGTACTACCGATGAAGCCCAATTGCTTTGTAGCCATTCCCATCCTTTAGCAATTCAAACACTCTTAAAGATTTCCAAATATCTAGAAAAAGAGCAGGGTGGCAATTTTTTAACTCGACTGGGTTCTGAATCTTTCATAAAATCTAGCAAGCGTCTTGTAAGTTCGGACGATGTAGTTACTCGTTTCGTTTTAGTATTACTTGCTTTACATAAAATAGATTCCTATTACGAGATGATCGGTATTATAAAAACAATATTAAAAAAAGGGTACAAAAAAATCAATAAATATATAAATTCTCATTCACCAAAAATTATGTGATGCTATAGAACATGAAAATAGCGATCGTTAGTAAGTCAGGTAGATATAGCGGTGGTGCAAGTAGAGTAGCTGAGGATTTGGCAGTATGGCTAAATGAAGCTGGGTATCCAACTGACCACTTTATCGCCTTTGCAGATATCAAAGCCTATCCTTTTCAAAAGAACTTATATGGCGAAGGACGATCTCAAAAGCTATGTAAGTCAGTTCATTCTGCGACAGGTCGTTTTGGGCTTAGAGAGTTTTTTCCAATCGAATATTGGCTGAACTTGGCAAATATAATCAACGATTATGATGTCATTCATTTTCACGATCTCTATAGTGCAATTTCACCTTTAACTTTAGCTTTGACCGCTAGAAAGAAACCTACTTTTTTTACTGTACATGATTGCTCGGTTTTTACTGGCGGTTGCCTTTATCCTTCTGGCTGCGAAAAATTTATTAGTCATTGTCACAACTGTCCGCAATTACCACAAAATAGATGGCAAGACAGAATACGCGATCGGACAAAAGAAGTTCAATCTATCAAGAGATGGCTTTCTAAAAACAATATGATTCGCTATATTTTTCCTAGTCAATGGATTGCCAATCAAGCAGAATTATCTTTGTCATATAAAGTACTCCCTGTAATTATCCCTAATGGCATAGACCCAGAATCTTGCCCAATTCTTAATAGAAATGAAGCTAAAAGAATTCTTTCTATTGCAGAACATAGAAAAGTAGTGACTATATCGGCAAACTATTTGGCAGCCCCACATAAAGGCGTAAAATACGCTATTGAAGCTCTACAAAGCTGTCGAGATTTGGCTCCTGTTGTGTTGGCGGTTGGACATTGTAATGATGAGATCAGATCAGCGCTGCAAGGTTTAGAGGTTTTAGAAATGGGATTCATTAGTAATCCTGAATCCATGTCCAAGATCTATGCTGCTTCTGACATTATGTTGTTTTGTTCTCTTGCTGACAATCTGCCTCTGACAGTTTTAGAAGCAATGCTTTCATTCACTGTGATTGTGGGATTTTCTACTGGTGGAGTATCTGAGATGATCCAGTCTGGTCAAAACGGCTTTTTGGTTGAACCTACTAATCAAGAAGCTTTAAACAATGCTCTCCGTCAAGCTTTACTGTCTCCTATTCTAGATCGAATCGCCCAGCAAGCTCGCCAAGATGTTGAACATAAATTTTCTAAGCAGCTTTTTTTAGAAAGACATATAGCACTCTATCAAGCCACTTAAATCTCCTATATTAAAAAAGGCAAAACCCCAAAGATGAGTGGCGACGCGAAGCGTCGCCACTCATCTTTGGGTTTAATCAAACCTTGCTATATAGGTCAGGATGGACGGCGCTTTGCGCCGCCCATCCTGAATGATGTAAATCCTTTCCTTTTTAGAACTACCTATAAAGCGTTTAGAATTGATTGAGTTGTTTTCACCTTAGAGCCTGTAAGATTATGCAATTTTCAAACTCTTTGAAAGCCGATATGAACCGTTATGAAAACCTGATAGCAGGTAATATTAGTCTACCTCTTGGATTTCGCACGCTTCTCGCTGAAACGAGTCGATTATGTCGGTTACAGGGGACTGAAACGGAAGCAAGCAAACAGACTATTTGGAATACTGGGTCTAATGTCATTTCTCCGCTAATTTTTGGTTTTGTTTATTGGGTCTTAACGGAGGCGGAGTTACAGGGGATTAAAAGACTTTATTTTATGGCGAGAGATGGTCAAATTCTATACAAGGTCGCGCAAGTAATATGTAGTCAGTGGAATTATCCAATTGATTGCCGCTATTTTTATGGGTCAAGACAAGCCTTTCACTTCCCTGCCATTGAATCATTGGGCGAACAAGAATTTAATTGGCTTTTTGATAATCCTGGCTTTCTTTCAATTCGTATTATTTGTCAGAGAGTTAATTTGCAGCCTGAGACGATTTCAGATATTTTAACTAATTATGGATTGTTATCGAATAGTTGGGATAAAGATCTAACGGATAGTGAAAAAAACACTTTGAAAAAAGTCTTTCAAGAAGAATCGGTTTCAGAACTAATTCTATCTATGGCTGCCAACTATCGGGAGAAAGCTATTGGATACTTTAAACAGGAAGGGATGGCAGATGGAGTCCCTTTTGCAACGGTTGATATTGGCTGGTCTGGAAAATCTCAGCGATCGCTAAGTAATCTATTAGCGGCTGGGAAAATCTACCCTGATACGGGATTAAAAGGATTTTTCTTTGGGTTACTTAGTAGTACTCAGGCTTTTCCTAGCGATCTATTAATGCCCTATTTTCTAAAGGTTAGCGATCGCTCCGAACGTTATTTTCTATGCGACCCCCAGATCCTAGAGCTATTTATGGCGGGGGATCACGGCAGTACGGTGAGATACGAAAGGCAGAATGAAAGTTACGTCCCCATTCTTCGTTCTGAGAAAAATGAAAGCGGGATTGCTTGGGGAGTCTTAGTTCAGCATCAGGCGGTTACTGATTTTGCAAAGATGCTCACAAAACATTTACAACCTCAAGAATGTAAGCCTGAATATTTTCAGCGAGTTACGGAAGATTTGCTTAAGAAATTTATTAACAGCCCCAGCAAGGATGAGTCAGAAGTATTTGGTAAGCAACCTTTTTCAAGGCATCAGACGGAAAGTAAATTTTACGATCTAGCTCCATCCTATGAATTGCAGGATGCATTTAAAATAATATTAGATCCTAATTACGTTCATGCTTTTGCTTGGCTACCTGCATCAATTCAAATCAGCCATCCCATGACTATAATGCAGTTAAGCTATATCAGAGGACGACGTGAAAGTTCCTCTTATGCCAACTTGGCATGGCAAGAATTTCATAAGGGTAACAAGCAAACGGCTCAAATCCTTGCGACTAAAGCTTTGCAATCCAGTCTAACTATATTGCTATCAAAGCGATTTATCTATCTTATTTTTTTGTTAACTCTTGGTCTGTAATACCAAAGCTCAAAATGGCGTAGCCATTTTGTGATTTGGTATTACTGGGTTTGGTTTTAAATGCAGACCATCTGCTAACTCAATCAATTGTTGGACTTTTGGCAATTTACGAGAAATCTCGATAATAGATGGCGCTGTGCGCCGAAATGGAGGTGATTGTAAGAGGCATGAACTTGATATTTTTGCCATCCTTCCGTCGGATATTGTAAATGGGAATCGTAACCTTGGAGAGAATATAGGGGACGATCGCTTATTTCTGTTAAAGATGAGCGATGAAATTCATGTCCCCAAACTCGATCGCCTTTTTTAACTAACGGGCTATCTAGTAAGGCGATCGCCTGTCGATAGCCCAAAGTGAGCAGCTTACCCATTTTGGCTGTCGTCGGGAAAATATTTACCATCGCAAAAGACTGTTCTTCAAAATCGACAAGGCGATCGCATAGGTACATCAAACCGCCACATTCCGCATAGGTGGGAATTCCTGCGGCGATCGCCTTGTGAACGGATTCTCTTGCGGTTTTATTTTCAGTTAACTCGGTAGCAAATACTTCTGGGAATCCGCCGCCAAAGTATAACCCTTGGATATTTTCAGGTAAGGTGCGATCGCTAATGGGACTCCAAGGAACTAATTCGGCTCCCATTTCTCGAAATAAATCGAGATTATCGGCATAGTAGAAACTAAAGGCTTTATCTTGGGCGAGCGCAATCCGAAGCCTCCCACCCCCCGGCCCAATCTCCCGCAGGAGAGGGGGCGCAACTATTACGCCTCTCTCCCCATGGGAGAGGGGGTGAGGGCTTTCCATTAATGGTAATAATTTCTCCCAATCAAAACAAGTTTCGCCTAGATGCGCCAAGCGATCGATAATGCCATCGAGATCGGACATTTCGGCGGTGGGAATGAGTCCTAAATGGCGATCGGGGATAGCAATATTATCTTGACGACGGAGAACGCCGAGAATTGGTAGATTTAATGCTTCAAGAGCTTGAGTTAGAAGTTCTAAATGGCGATCGCTACCGACGCGATTGAGAACTACACCTGCAATCTGAATACGCGGATCAAAGGTACGATATCCGTGGGCGATCGCCGCAATAGAACGAGATGTGCTGGCACAATTGAGAATTAAAACTACTGGTACGTTTAATAATCTGGCGATATGGGCAGTACTGGCAGTGTCATCCTTTCCCGTCGCCCCATCGAATAGTCCCATTACTCCCTCAATCAGAGAATAATCGGCAGGTCGAGAATGCTTAGCAAAGCAGGAGCGTACGTAGTCTTCAGATGTTAAAACGGGATCGAGATTGCGGCAGGGTAGTCCCGTGATATAGGAATGGAACATCGGGTCGATGTAATCGGGACCAACCTTAAAGGATTGCACTGAGGTTTGATTAGATAGCGATCGCGCTTTCATTGCCGCTAATAGCGCCAAAGTTACTGTGGTTTTCCCCACACCACTGCGTTCACCTGCGATAATAATTGCCATTGCCTAATTTTCCTAGCTGAACCTAATGCACCGTATTGCTACTATATCAGGGGGCTGGAACCAGTCCACCGACAGCGTTGTTTTTGTCGATCAGCAACCCGCACCAATGGTCATCATCACGGCTGCCGATACGGATATCCAAACCCTTGCGGCGGCTACTGCCCAGTTACCTGAGGATTTTCCGCAGATTCGGGTAGTAAATATATTGCAGTTGCAGCAACAAATAGCGATCGATACCTATGCCGAAGAGGTTTTAGCAAGCGCCAAGGTAATTATTCTCAGATTAATTGGGGGACAGTCCTACTGGAGCTATGGATTAGAAGTTGTTAAGGAAACTGTGTCAAGAACTGGTGCAGTCCTGATCGTATTGCCAGGGGATGAGCGTCCCGATCCGAATCTAACTAGCCATTCCACGACGACGCTTACAATCGTGAATCAGGCTTGGCAATATTTCATTGAAGCAGGAATATCTAATTATCAGAATTTATTGAAGTTTATTGCGAAAGAATTTTTAGATATTGCATCAGAATACGAACTTCCGCAATCAGTGCCTAGAATAGGGATTTATTATTCCATAACTCTGCCTAATGTTCAGAATATAGATCCCCCCCAGCCCCCCTTGAGAAAGGGGGGAGAATTTTCTTCTTCCCCCTTGTTAAGGGGGATTGAGGGGGATCTGGGATTGGTGGCGATTCTTTTTTATCGCGCTCATTATTTGTCGGGAAATACGACAGCGATCGCTGCTTTATGTGAAGCCTTACGCGATCGCAATTTAGAACCTTTACCCATCTATGTTTCATCACTCAAAGAACCCGATGTCCAAGCCGAGTTAATTCGCTATTGCCTGCCTGAATCCGATCCTGAATCTGGTCGGAAAGTAGATTTGATTTTAAATACGACCAGCTTCTCTTTAGCCAGTTTAAAAACGGATACGCCGCAAGTGGATCTTTGGGAAGCATTGAATGTGCCTGTGTTTCAGGTGATTTTTAGTGGTGGGCTGAAGAAAACTTGGGCAAATGGTACGCAGGGACTAAATCCTCGCGATATGGCGATGAATGTGGTGTTGCCAGAAGTCGATGGCAGAATTATCACGAGGGCAGTCTCTTTTAAAGCGATGCAGGGACAGAATCTCTCCTTGCAAACGGAAGTATTGACCTATGAACCTGTGCGATCGCGGATTAATTTTGTGGCGGATCTGGCGGCTAAATGGGTCGATTTAAAGCATACGGAGGTGAGCGATCGCAAAATTGCGCTGATTCTTGCCAATTATCCTAATCGTGATGGCAGATTAGCCAATGGAGTCGGTTTAGATACGCCAGCCAGTTGTTTGGAGATTCTTAAAGCTTTGCGAAGTTCGGGCTATAGCGTTGGTGAAATTCCTGAAACTAGCGATGAATTGATGAAGTTGTTAACGACAGGCGTGACTAACGATCGCGAATCCTTTGGATTGCGGCAGGTTAATCAATCTTTAGCCTTAGAAGATTATCAAAGCTATTTCCAGAATTTGCCTGAACCTGTCCAAAATGGAATTCAGTCAAGATGGAATGAGCCGAAGTGTGAGAAAGAATTTGCGATCGCAGGAATGCAATTTGGCAATATTTTTGTCGGGATTCAACCATCACGGGGCTACGATCTCGATCCTACGCTCAATTACCATGCGCCAGATTTAGAGCCAACCCACGACTATATGGCTTTCTATCATTGGGTGCGCGATAAGTTTTACGCCCATGCGATCGCCCATATTGGCAAGCATGGTAACCTCGAATGGCTGCCCGGAAAAAGTATAGCGCTTTCAGAAAATTGCTATCCTGAAGCCGCTTTTGGCGCGATGCCCCATTTCTATCCCTTTATTGTCAATGATCCAGGGGAAGGCTCTCAGGCAAAAAGGCGATCGCAAGCGGTAATTCTCGATCATCTCACGCCGCCGATGACTCGTGCTGAGCTATACGGCGGCTTGCAACAATTAGAAGGCTTGATCGATGAATATTATGAAGCAGAAACCCTCGATCCCTCTCGATTGGGCATGATTCGCGATCGCTTGATAGACACGATCAAACAGGAAAATCTCCACCAAGATTTGGGGATTTCTCTAGATCGCTTAGAGGATTCGCTGAATACAATTCTCACCACTGCCGATGGCTATCTCTGCGAAATCAAAGAAGCGCAAATCCGCGATGGGTTGCATATTTTCGGGCAATGTCCAGAGGGGAGACAGTTAAGGGATTTGGTCGTAGCGATCGCTCGCAATCCTACGGCTAATCGTTTGGGGCTAACTAGAGCGATCGCGCAGGATTGGGGTTTAGACTTCGATCCTCTGACTGCGAATTTAGGCGAGTTACTTCCCTCAAGTTCTCATCCACGCTTAGCAAATTGTCGGATTATTGGCGATGCGGTGGAAGTTATCGAGGAATATGCGGCGGAGTTGATGGATGCCCTCATCTCTTCTCGATCCCCCTCAATCCCCCTTAAAAAGGGGGAAGAAGAAAGAGAAAATTCTCCCCCCTTTTTAAGGGGGGCTGGGGGGGATCTAAACCTTGAAACGAAGACAGAACTAACATGGATTTGCGATCGCCTCCTCCCCTCTCTCTACAAAACCACGCAAGAAATTACGAATCTCCTGCGTGGACTCAATGGCGAATATATTCCCAGTGGTGCATCAGGTGCGCCGACAAGGGGTAGACCCGAAGTGCTGCCCACTGGACGCAATTTCTATTCTGTAGATATTAGGGCAGTACCGACGGAAACCGCTTGGGATATCGGGCGCAAGGCTGCGGATGTGCTGATCGAAACCTACACGCAAGAACATGGCGAATATCCACAAACCCTAGGGCTATCGATTTGGGGAACTTCGACCATGCGAACGGGAGGCGATGACTTAGCCGAAGCTCTTGCTCTGCTGGGTGTGCAACCCGTTTGGGATGGCGTATCGCGTCGCGTGATTGATTTTGAGATCCTGCCTTTATCGATTCTGGGTCGTCCCCGTGTCGATGTCACCTTGAGGATTTCGGGATTCTTTCGAGATGCGTTTCCCAACTTGATCGATTTATTTGATAGTGCGGTGAATGCGGTGGCAAATCTTGACGAACCCGCCGATCAGAATCCCTTAGCGGCAAAAGTTCAAGAAGAATCGACCCATTGGCAAGCATCAGGATTGACTTTAGCACAGGCGCAAGAGCGATCGCGTTATCGCGTATTTGGCTCAAAACCAAGCGCCTATGGTGCGGGTTTACAGGGCTTGATCGAGTCGCAAAACTGGGAGAGCGAGCAGGATCTAGCCCGTGCCTATATCAATTGGAGCGCCTATGCCTATACCAGCAAATCTGAAGGTAAATCGGCTCCTGAAGCCTTTAATCAACGCCTTGGCAATATGCAAATTGTGCTGCAAAATCAGGATAATCGCGAACATGACATTCTCGATTCCGATGATTACTATCAGTTTCAGGGTGGCATGACCGCCGCCATCAAATCCATATCTGGTAACGCTCCAGAGGTGTATTTTGGCGATAATTCACGGATGACCCAGCCCAAGGTTCGCCAACTTCGTGAAGAGATTGCGCGAGTTTATCGATCGCGGGTCGTTAATCCCAAATGGATATCGGGAGCAATGCGTCACGGCTATAAGGGAGCTTTTGAGATGTCGGCAACCCTTGATTATCTATTTGCCTATGATGCTACGACTAATTGTGTTTCTGATTTTATGTATGAGGGTATTGCGGAGGCATATATCTTTAATCCTGAAGTCCAGAATTTCATTAAATCTAGCAATCCTTGGGCTTTGCGAGACATGTCGGAACGCTTATTAGAAGCGCATCAGCGTGGGATGTGGCAGGAAGTGAATGCGGATACATTAGATCGCCTAAAGGCGATCGCGAATGATGCCGAAGGGGCGATCGAATCACAAACAGGGCTTGCTGACTGAATACTTGCTGACTGAATAATTTACCATTTACTAATTGCGTCAGTGAGATGCAGCGCCGCCGCCTGTACGGAAGCGATCGCCCTTGTATAACCCAATCGCGTTGGGCCCAATACACCCACCGTTCCCACAGGCTTATCATCACAGAGATAGGTACTAGAAATAAAAGTACAGTTCTGAATTGGCTCAATGGAGATTTCGGAACCGATTCTAATGCTCACAGAATTAGCAGAAGGACTCGGTTGATCGACAATCAGCGCCATCAACGAAGCGCGATCGGCTTCAAGTAACTGCACGATATTTTGCACCTGTCGCAAATTAGAAAACTCGGGCTGACGCAATAACTCGGTTAAGCCACTAATAAACATTTGCCCCAATGCTGTGCGATCGCATAATTTCATCAACTGCTGTAAAGACTGTTGCAACAACACGGCATATTGCTGAAACTGGCGATCGAGATCGTCCCATTGCAAAGCGCTATTCAACTCCGACCAATTTTTATCGCGCAGATGTTCGTTTAAAAAATTATTGAGAATATTTAACTCGCCTTCCAAAATTTCAGGCTTAGTCTCACTAGGCAAATCCATCGTTACCGAAGCGGTGTGATAGGTGTCGCTTACGGCGATCGCCATCACCTTACACCGATCCACCATCACCAACTGCAAATGCCTGATACGCATTGTTTGCATATTCGGCGCAGTAATCACCGCAATACAACCGCTTAAGGTCGCCAAAATCTGCGCGACATCGCGCATCACCCCATCGAGACTAGACTTGCCGAGGCGATCGCTTTTACTAGCAAGAAATTGGTGAGTACTGTAGGTAAGCTCACTAGCGGGATCGATCAATTCATCAACATAAACCCGATAGCCTGAATCCGAAGGGACACGCCCCGCCGATGTGTGGGGCTGAAATAACAAACCACTGCGATCGAGCATATTCATGACATTACGAATTGTCGCAGGGCTAATATCAAAGTCGTACTCTGACACCAAAGCCTTAGAACCAACTGGTTCCGCTGTGTGAATGTAGTGATCGATAGTTGCCCAAAGAACTTTTTGTTCGCGATGGGTAAGGTGATGCTTCATGGGTTAGGGCAGTGCAATGAAAAAATAAAGTGAAAAATTAAATGAAAAAATAAGTGAAAATAAAATATTAAAACGGAAAAAATAAAGTATTAAATTTTTATTGCTAAATTTAGCTTCTATAAATCAAAAGCTTACCTAATACAATACCCAGATTGTGAATAGATCTGGTAGCAACTCGTACATCTAAACAAATTCTGTCAGGCTAAAAAGCGTTTTTAAACCAATAAGCCCCAAGTTAGCTGCCACCTACAGCAATTATCGATCAAATATCGATCAAACGAACCATAAGGGAATTTTTGAAAGCGTTGCTTCGCAACGCTTTCAAAAATTCCCTTGGTTTGGGTTTGAGCGCAAAGCGCTGTAAGTTAGCTACAATAACCAAATGTAATTTGAATGCCCAGATTTGAATGCCCAGATCGGATCTCTTAATTTATCGATAGAATATCGCTCGAAGCAGTCTATTCTGACCTTAAATTTGATAATGTAAACACTTCTAAGACATCTGCAACTTTTCCCGTCCTCATCCCATAATTTTGGTAAGCGATTAACAACCTTCATGGAAAAACAAGAGCAAGCTACGGCAGTTGAGCAGCAATATCTTTGGGCAGTCGGTCTGGATACCGATACCTTTCCGCCCGACTCGCTGGTTGCCGATCGCTACCATGTCCTCTCTTCACAAATTGTTGTGGATACGGATGCTTACTCCCTGCCAGAGTTACCCCTTGAATTTCAAACCTATGTGGTTTCTTACCTCAAGCTATCGAGATTGAGTCTGCACCTGCCCCGACCTTACGGACTATTGTTGCTGGGCGAAGAACTCAATCTTTCCGAAGTATTCTTGTTAGAAAATGTCCCCATCGATCGCCAAGGCAAGCTATGTCCTACCCTAGCTGAAGCATGGGCTGAAGCCTCCGCACTAAGACAGATTAATTTGCTCTGGCAAGTCCTCAACCTCTGGCAGCCTTTAGCTGAGCAGAATATGACGCGGACTTTAATCGATCCCCGATTGGTAAGGGTCGATGGGATGTGGGTGCGTCTGCTGGAATTGCAAGCTGATGTTGCTGCCGTACATATTTCCCAATTAGGCGACATCTGGGTACAGTGGCTCGATCTGGCTAAACCAGAGATTGCCGAACCGATCGCTGAATTTTTCTATAGTTTGGGACGCGGCGAATACGACATTAACGGTGCGATCGCCCATCTGGATCGGATGACCCTCAATGTAATGGAGAATCAGCCCCTCAACGTTAGGATTGCCACTGCTACTGATGTGGGGATTCAACGAGCCGATAAGGGCAATGAAGATGCCTGTTATCCAGATGCCAAGCGCCAAAAGCGTACCGAACAACCTGAAGCCCTCCGCGATCGCTTAGCGATCGTTTGCGATGGTCTGGGTGGGCATGATGGGGGCGAAGTGGCTAGCTCTCTGGCAATCAAGACCCTAGAGCAACAACTAAAAACCCTATTGCAACAGGCGGAAACCGATCCCGATTTTTCGGCCCAAGGTTTTATTGCCCAGCTAGAAATGGTTGCCCGTGTCGTTAACAATCAGATCGTAGCAATTAACGACCAGCAACAGCGTCAAGCCCAAAAAAGGATGGGAACGACGCTGGTTATGGCAGTGATGCCCCGTCCTAATGGCAAGATGAGTAATGAGGTATATGTCATGCATATTGGCGATAGTCGCCTCTACTGCATCACCAAGGATAGCCTGCGTCAAGTTACCCTTGACGATGATGTGGCAACCCGTGAAACTACCCTAGGCTACAATTTTTATGCCTATTCATCCCAAAGGATCGATGGTGGTGCCTTAATTCAGGCTTTGGGCACTAGAGGCTCAGATATGCTCGTGCCCCGCGTCCAAAGGTTTTTTATCGATGAAGACTGTTTATTGCTGCTCTGTTCCGATGGGTTAAGTGATTTCGATCGGGTCGAGCAGATTCGCGATCGCTATCTCTTCCCGATCCTCAGTGAAAATCAGTCCCTTGATCGCGGTTGCCAGAATTTGATCGATCAAGCTAACCAACTCAATGGGCATGATAATATTACGGTCGCTCTGATGCGCTGTCGATTTGCCCCTGAGGATGTAGAGCAAGATCTTGTTAATGAAAATCAGATCACCACAGAAGTTATCAATCCCTCCCCAGAAGCTGATACAGAGGATATTCAAACTGAATCTGAGGAGGCGGCAGGCGCATTAGTCTTGACATCATCATCGAAATCGGAATCTGAGGAAGATCCAGATTTCGATCTCGACGAGTTTGAGTCGGCAAAGACGGAATTAGCCGTTCCCAAACAGACCAATAGCGCATTTATTATCATTTTGATTTTAGTGGCGTTAATTCTCGGTAGCGGCTTGGCGGCAATGCAGTTCCCCCAAGTGAAAAACTGGGTACGCCAACACCTACCCACCAGTCTCCAGAAATTTGTGCCTTAAGCTTTATGCCTTAAAATTTGTGCCCTAAACTTTATGCTCTAAACAATGAATCTCGCATCACAGGCAATCGTCACGGCAAGTCAAATGCAAGCGATCGAAGCTTTGATTTTCCAAGCAGGAATGCCCGTGGCATCACTGATGGAAAAAGTTGCCCTCAAAATTACGCAGCGCTTAACCGAACTATATCCCACTGAACCTTACAAAAGGATCGGGATCTTGGCTGGTGCGGGACATAATGGCGGTGATGCGTTAGTGGTAGCGAGAGAATTGCATCATCAAGGGCGACAGGTCAAGATCTATCCCCCCTTTACCAAGTCCAAACCCTTAACGCGAGTGCATGGCTGCTATGCCAAAAGTCTGGGTATTCCTTTTGTGACTTTAGCCGATCTGGGCGATTGCGATCTCCTCGTTGATGGTCTATTTGGGTTTGGTTTAGATCGAGATGTGATCGGTGCTGGGGCGATCGCCATTGACACCATTAATAGCTGGCAAATTCCAGTTCTCAGCATCGATTTACCTTCAGGTATCCATAGCGATCGCGGTAACGTCATGGGAACAGCCATCCGCGCGACCCATACCCTTTGCTTGGGTTTGTGGAAAAGGGGGCTATTGTCCGAAGCCGCCTCTCCCTACATTGGCAATCTTGAAAGAATAGGGTTCGACATCCCCGAAAAATCGATCCAAGAAATTCTTGGCGATCGCCATCCCCTATGGCGCATCGATCCGCTCGCAGTGATCAGCGATCGCTTACCGATCGCCCGATCAGCGATCGCCCATAAGTACGATATCGGGCATTTACTCTTAGTCGTCGGATCGGAGCAATATGGTGGCGCGGCTGTACTAGCAGCTTTAGGCGCAAAGGCAACGGGTGTGGGCATGTTATCGATCGCCGTTCCCCATTCTCTCAAACCATTGATGCTAGCCCAAGTTCCCGACGCGCTGGTTATCGGCTGTAGGGAAACCCCATCGGGCGCGATCGCCGCGCTCCCCGATTTAGATTGGCAAAAGTACCAAGCGATCGCTTGTGGTTGTGGGCTTTCACTCGATGCAGGGTCTATTGTGGAGCAGGTAATTAATAGCGATCGACCACTCGTACTTGATGCAGATGGATTAAATAGGCTAGCTGCTATGGGGAAAGTTCGCATCAATCAACAATTATCTAATCGTAACCGTGCCACGGTTTTGACCCCCCATTGGGGAGAGTTTTGCCGACTATTTCCAGACTTGCGCGAGGTTGAGCGCTTAGAAGCCCTGCAAATTGCGGTAAGTCAAACCCAATCGACTATTTTGCTAAAGGGTGCAAGAACGGCGATCGCCAGTCCGTTCGATCCTGATCATCTTGCCCGATCGAATTCCCAAGCTGATTCTCAAGTCTGGATCAATCCAGAAAGTACGGCAGCCCTAGCCAGAGGTGGTAGTGGTGATGTATTAGCAGGAATGATCGGTGGTTTGTTAGCGCAGGGAATGACCGCCAAGGATGCCGCGATCGTCGCGACCCTGTGGCATTCTCAGGCGGCAAGATGGCTAGTAAGACAAAGGACAGAAATGGGAGTCGATCCCGTAACTCTTGCTCAAAATTTATTGCCATTCTTACAGGATTATCCTAGCAAGACATTAAAAACCTAGGTATTTCAAGTATCTAGGCATACAATCTTAAAAGCTGTAGCGCACGCTGCGCGTGCGCTACAGCTTTTGAATCTGGATTTTAATTATGCCCAGCTACTTATACCAATTCCCAAAATCTTACTGAGTTTGGTATTTAATTCACAAAAGTGTTGTCGTACTTTCGTGAATTGATATTAGATAGGTATTTCTAATTGAAGTGAATCAATCCTTGTAGCCCCAAAGATATAGCTTTCGCTGCTTGCGTTACACCAAAATCAAAAATCAAGAAGAGAAGTGGCGCTTTTAGAGAATAATCACTAATAATAAAAACACCACCACCGCAGCATAAGACTGGAATATAAAACCGCCAATGTTAATTTCAGTCATTGTCTTGCTCCTGCATTTGTGAACTCTTGATGTGTTTAGTATCGGTGCTTTACAGGCTGGAGTAAGTGATTTTGGCTGTACCAATTCGCGATCGTGAGTACGGAGAATTAGCGATCGCTGATTTGATTGCTTGTGATATGTACGTGAAGCTAATGCGATCGCGATCACAACAAGTTTTGCTTGCCGCAAAGATGAATGGCGGCGCTTTGCGCCGCCATTCATGCGGTTTTGATGCGCTCGCTATCTCTTACGTTGCCTATATATCTGCCGTCAACTGAATCAGAACATAAAACCCAAAATAGGGTTGCCGCGCGGAGCACGGCAGCCCTATTTTGGGGTTTTATTGTGACAACATTTCAGTGAATTAAAAAACAAACCCAGTAAGATTTTGAGATTTCCAAAATGGCAACGCCATTTTGGAAATTGGTATAACAAGACTGGCGGCAGCCAACTGTATCAGGACATAAAACCCCAAAGAGAGTTGCCGCGCTCCGCGCGGCAACTCTCTTTGGGGTTTTGATTTTGTCCTGTACTAAGAAAAAAGATATAAAAAAGCAATTTCACCACAACGGTAAAATTGCTGCTTGATGTGAGGAAAATAGTCTATGGTTTAGACAATATTCCCATAAAAAAGTTCATTAGCTGATTATTTGATAACCCATGAGCTATCTCGAAACTACCGCTGAATTTTATAAAGAGGCTGCGAAGACTCCCCAAGTTGGGCTATGTTGCATCAGTACGCCACCGCTGCAATTTCCCAATCTCAAGATCCCTGAAATCATGCAGCAAATGAACTATGGCTGTGGAACGACTATCCATCCGACGGAATTACGCGGTAATCCGAAGGTTCTCTATATTGGGGTTGGCGGTGGTTTGGAAGCCCTCCAATTTGCCTATTTTTGTCGTCGGAAAGGAAGCGTCATCGCGATCGATCCCGTAGCGGAGATGCGCGAAGTCGCGCAGCAAAACCTGCAACTAGCCGCAAAAGATAATGATTGGTTCGACCCAGAATTTGTAGAAATATTGGCAGGAGATGCTTTCGCTCTCCCTGTGCCCGATGCCTCGATCGATGTGATTGCCCAGAATTGTCTGTTCAATATTTTTGAGCCTCAGGATTTACAGAGGGCTTTACAGGAAGTTTATCGCGTTCTCAAGCCCAAGGGTAAATTAATTATGAGCGATCCGATCGCCACTCGTCCGATTCCTGCCTCTTTACAATCGGATGAACGGTTACGAGCGATGTGTCTGTCAGGGGCAATGACCTACGATGAGTATATCTATTCTCTCATCAATGCAGGCTTTGGACAGATAGAAGTTCGCGCTCGTCGCCCCTATCGGCTCCTCGATACCCACAGCTTCGCTCTCGATACACCTTTGATGTTGGAGAGCTTAGATTCAGTATCTTTTAAAGTTCCCATTCCTAGCGATGGAGCCTGCGTTTTTACTGGAAAAACCGCAGTCTATCATGGTATTGATTCCTATTTAAACGATCGTGCGGGGCATCTCTTGCAAAGGGGGAATCCTCTTTCAGTGTGCAACAAAACCGCGAAAAAACTTGCGGAAAAGTTTCCCGAAGAGATAATTATTAGCGATTCCACTTGGCATTATAACGGCGGAGGTTGTTGTTAATGTTAGAAATATTTCACTGGATTGAAAATCTGGGCTATTGGGGCGGACTTGCCTTTCTGTTTGTCTACATTATTGCCACGATCGCCTTCATTCCTGGTTCTGTCTTAACCTTAGGAGGAGGAGCGGTATTTGGCGTGCTTTGGGGATCGATCTATGTGTTTATCGGTGCAACTTTGGGCGCGATCGCAGCTTTTTTAATCGGACGTTATTTTGCGCGAGATTGGATTGGCAAAAAGATTGAAGGTAACCAGAAATTTATGGCGATCGATCAAGCCGTCGCCCAATCGGGCTTCAAAATTGTGCTTTTAACGCGGTTATCCCCGATATTTCCATTTAGTTTGTTAAATTACGTCTTTGGCATTACCAATGTGGGTCTAAAGGACTATGCGATCGCTTCTATCGGGATGCTTCCTGCCACAGTGATGTATGTCTATATCGGTTCTCTTGCGGGGGACCTTGCGCGTATCGGTAGCGAAACTCCATCCTTAGATCCCGCATGGCAATGGACAATGCGGATTGTTGGTTTGGTAGCTACAGTTGTCGTAACTATATATGTCACAAGACTTGCCAGTAAAGCGATCGCCGAACTAAACATCAAATAAAAAACGGCTAAAAAACGGCAGCGCCCTAAATCATAAACCCCCAATGGTGGCGCAAAGCGTCACCATTGGGGGTTTATCAGACATAGCAATTACGAGAAATTACTTAATGAAAAGCATTTCTTGGTATGTAGGCAATGGCCATAGGTCATCGGCAACTTCACCTTCCAAGGCATCGACGTAACCGCGAATTCCATCCATCAGAGGACGAACAGTTTGAGAAAGGAACTGCATATGCTCTTCTGTAGAAGCAAAATCATGCTTAGATAGGGCATCACTGAGCTTGCTCACTCCATCGATCGCTAACTTAGTCAAGGATGCAACTTTCTCAATGGTTTCTTTGTCAAAGTCTACACCGATTTCCTTCAAGCTGAGGGAAGCATTACCGAGATCGGCGAGATAACGGGTCGCTGCGGGATAAATCAGGGTTTTCACCATGCTGACGACCAATTTCGCTTCCACCTCGATCGAGAGAATGTATTGCTCAGCATAGGTCTCGAAGCGGCTTGCTAGCTCAACGGGAGACAGCACTCCCAATTTGCTGAACAGTTCCTCAATGTAGGATTCCTTAAGCACTGGCAGAGCATCGGCAGTTGTGCGTAGGTTAGCTAGACCGCGCTCTACGGCAAGCTTGTGCCATTCTTCAGAGTAGCCATTGCCATTGAAAACTACTGCTCCATGAAGCTCCATCACTTCCTTGAGAACAGTCGTAATCGCAGAACTCAAACTCAATCCCTTTCCTAGTTCGGCTTCGAGTTTTTCTGCCATCCAGTTTAAGGAATCAGCCAAGATGCTATTCATGGCAACGAGAGGACCAGCCACGGATTGCCCAGAACCCACAGCACGGAATTCAAAACGGTTGCCAGTGAAAGCAAAGGGTGAAGTACGGTTGCGATCGCCAGGATCGGTAGGCAGGATGGGCAGAGTATCTACGCCAATATTCATCAAGCCCTTGCCCGTCGAACTCTTCAGTTCACCTTGACGAATCTGCTCGAATACATCTTCAAGTTGAGAACCGAGATAAACGGAGATAATTGCAGGAGGAGCTTCGTTAGCACCCAAGCGGTGGTCGTTACCCGCAGTGGCAACAACCGAGCGCAACAGAGGACCATACTTGTGAATCCCACGAATGACCGCACCACAGAATACGAGGAACTGGGCATTGGAGTGGGGGGTATCACCAGGATCGAGAAGATTACCTTGAGTTGCATTACCAACCGACCAGTTAACGTGCTTACCAGAACCATTAATACCTGCGAAGGGTTTTTCATGGAGCAAGCAAACAAAGCCATGCTTTTTAGCGGTGAATCGTAGCATGGTCATGATCATTTGTTGGTGATCGGTTGCTACGTTCGCAGCTTCAAATACGGGAGCAATTTCAAATTGTCCAGGAGCTACTTCATTGTGACGAGTTTTAGCAGGAATGCCAAGGCGATAGAGACGCTCTTCCACATCTTGCATGAACATCTGTACACGTTCGGGAATTGCTCCGAAGTAATGGTCATCAAATTGCTGTCCTTTAGCCGAAGGCTTACCAAATAGAGTTCTTCCTGCAAGCAGTAGATCGGGACGAGCATTGGCGAAGTTCAAGTCCACCAAGAAATATTCTTGTTCTGCACCACAGCTAGAGTTAACGGGAGCAATTTCCTTCTCGCCCAAAATTTTCAAAACCTTGGTTGCAGCTTTGTTCATTGCTGCATTGGAACGTAATAGTGGGGTTTTCTTGTCTAGAGCTTCGCCAGTCCAAGATACAAAAACTGTGGGGATACAAAGGGTGGAACCATTATCGGTTTCCATGATGTATGCAGGACTGGTTACATCCCATGCCGTGTAACCGCGTGCTTCAAAGGTGGAGCGAATACCGCCATTGGGGAACGAAGATCCATCGGGTTCGCCTTGGACGAGTAATTTGCCTGCAAATTCTGAAATTGCCGAACCGTCGCTCTGGACGGAGATAAAGCCATCATGCTTTTCGGCTGTTGCGTTGGTTAGAGGATAAAAGACGTGGGCGTAATATAATGCACCTTTAGAGATTGCCCAATCTTTCATTGCTAAGGCGATCGCGTCGGCTACTGAGACATCAAGAGGTTCGCCAGTTTGAATTGTCTTCTTGATCGATTTAAAAACTGTCTTGGGTAGACATTCTTGCATCTTGCTCAGAGTAAACACATCGGTTGCCCACAGTTCTTCCAAGCGCTTCGGTGCTTTTTTGGGCATTGGTTCGCGATTGGTGATCTGATAAATAGCTTGAATGCGTGACTCGTTTCCGCTCATGATTATTTTAGGGAGTATTGTCAGGTTTTTATAATCATACGCAAGATATATTTATCAAATGGCTAAAAAAGATACCGAATTGATCGCGTTTGATTGGTATAAACGCGCACAAAATTTCTGATGATATAAATTGTCCTTTAATTTTTAGGTAATATTCGTGAATTGGCGGCGCTTTTGGCTGTTCCTATACCAAAACACAAAATGGTGTAGCCATTTTGTGTTTTTAAAAACCTTACTGGGTTTGGTTTTCAATTTCCGAAAGTGTAGCCACACTTTTGGAAATTGGTATTACTCCCTTCCCAGTGAAGAATCAGCGTTGCGGCGTTTTGCGCCGCAACACTGATTCTTGGTTTTGTATGTCTATTTCTTTGGTGGGAAGGAAGTATCAATATACGGGTAAAAAATACGGGTAAAAATAGCGATAGACCAAATGGTAAAAGAGCTGGCTATCGGCTCACAAAAATTTAGGAATCACGGGCTTTTCCATTTCTCAACCCTTCGATAAATAAGGCGATCGCAATTATCATCATTAATCCTAATCCTGTCTAATACCAATTCACGAAAGTGTGACAATACTTTTGTGAATTAAACACCAAACCCCGTAAGGTTTTGAGATTCCCAAAATGGCGTTGCCATTTTGGGAATTGGTATAATAGATGATTGGGAGGTAAAAGAGGAGGAGGGCGATCAACTATATAGATGATGCTATACTCAAAACATATTTAATCATTGGACTATGGTTTAGATATGACTAAAGTAGTTATTGCTGATTTAGATCCTATTGTAATCAAGAAACTGGAAAGGCAAGCGTTTCTCCGTGGGCGATCTCTTCAGGCTGAATTAAAATATATACTTGAATTAGCCGTTTTAAGTCCTTCTCAAGTTGCAGCTAATTTACCGATTCTTCCATTAGAAGATTTACAGCAGTCAGTTCAAAAATCATTAAGAGATTCTGGTTATAATTCCAAAGACAAAATTATTGAACTAGTTCGCGAAGTTAAAAGGGAAATAGTGGAGGAAAGAGAGAATTTTAAAATGCCATGAAGGATCTTCCTAAGCGCATCTTTTTTGATACAAATGTTTATATTATTGGTGTTGCAGATTCGAGTAGTGCTGAACGTGAGATTTTGGTATGGGCTGGCTTTAAGGGAAGAAAAGACAACTCGGTTGAGGTTATTGTCTCTGAAGAGTTATTCGATCAAATTTTACGCGTTGCTAAACGGTTACAGAATAAGGATTGGGGAGGTCAAATCGTAGCGAGTATATGGCAAAATTTCAACATTTATAATGTTTATCTCGAAGCTGAGGATTTAGCCAATATAGAATCATTGGGAGTTATTCCCCGTGAAGATGTTGGAGTTTATTTGACAGCAAGTAAAGGGGAAGCAGAGTGTTTTGTTTCTGCTAACCATAAATTGATTCGGAGTTTGGTCAGTGAGACTAAGGAGTTTGAATGTTTAACTCCAGAAGATTTTGTGAAAAAATATTTGCAGAATTGAAAATTTAGAGGTTATTTTTTTTCGCTTTTTAAGCCTTCGATAAACAAGGCGATCGCTGTCAGCATCATTAATCCTAACCCTGTGCGCCAAAGGATTTGCCAGATGAGGGGGAGATAGGTGCAGAGTAAGCTATCTAATTTGTTATTCTGAAGATTAACTGTTGTCATAGAAACTATGAAAGCTTACGAATTTTCTACTACGATTACACCTGACGGGAAACTTGAGTTACCTAAGCATCTAAAAAATTTGCCGAAACAGCCAAAAGTTAGGGTAATTGTTTTGATTGAAGAGTTTTTAGATATTGATTTAGAAGATCAGGATGAAGTATTCGAGCCAAGTCCAGAACAAGTTGCGGCTAGTCTTCATAGAGCACTACATGAGGTAAAGACAGGACAAACAAAGCCAATTTCTCAACTTTGGGATAGTCTTGATGGCATCTAATCAGCCAGTTATTCAAGTTGAAACTTCGGGAACCTTTGAACGACAATTTCGGAGCCTGTTTAAACGCTATCGCAAAATTCGCTCAGATGTGCAACCTGTGATCGAACAGTTACAGTCTGGAGAAGTTTTAGGCGATCGCCTATCGGGATTGAATATTGTTGTTTTTAAAGTGCGGGTCAAGAATAGCGATATCCCAAAGGGCAAAAGTGCTGGTTATCGGCTCATTTATCAAATTGAAACGCCTACTAGGATTATTTTGCTATCTATTTATGCTAAATCCGATCAGTCAAGTATCTCGACTACGGAGATTGAGGAAATTGTGGAGGCTTTCAAGCGACAGCAAGAACAATCAGAAATTTAGGAATTACGTTTTGTGCCATTGTGTAACGCTTCGAGAAACAAGGCGATCGCTGTCAGCATCAATAGTCCTAAACCTGTGCGCCAAAGGATTTGCCAGATTAGGGGGAGATAAGAGATGAGAATGGCGATCGCGCCACACATAGCGGATATGGGGAATGCGAGGAATATGCCAAAGATGAAGAGCGCAAAGAGCCTCAGGAATAATGTAGTAAACTTTAATAAATCACACATAATTGCTTCTCCTATCCGCCTTAGAGGATGAAAACAAAATTTAGCTTTTCTCGTTGAGTAAAGCTTTGAGATACTCTCGAAAATCTTTGTATCCTTCTAATGGTGCTAGAGCGATCGCGATCGCTCTGATCCTCACAGAGTTACCGCTATCAATGGCAGTAGCTAACTTGTCTAAAAGTTGTAGCTTATAATCATTATTAGTTTTTACACCCTCCAACTCAACCCTTAATTTCTCTGCTGCTGCACGATCTTCATCTGCCGAACCTCCTAAGTTTGCAATTATGCCAATTATCAGTTCTGAGCCATTAGGAGTAAAGCGCCCAATGGCAAAAGGACAAACTCGGCTTGTACAATTTGGTGTAGTTAAAGTCCCATTAAAGCTGCCACCATTGATTTGTTGAATTCCATTGCCGTTATTTTCAAAGGAGTTGATTGCAGGAGTAGTTCCAGTGAGAGGAGATGAGCTACTATTTATATTTGCGGGAGCATCCTGTGCGATTGCTTCACCAATTGGAAAGCTAAACAAAAGCAAAAATAATAAAAATCCAATTTTTCGCATGGCTGCAAGCAAAGACTAGTTTTAAGTTCCCAAAAATTAGAAAGCGATCGCTATCTACGGAGGCGTAAACAGGCGATCGCGGGGAAAGCACGATAGTTTCTTCTATCTACTGTTACTGGATGTCAAAGATGTATAAAGCTTTGGGGAATTGGAACTAAAGGTCAAACCATCAATCGAAACGTTCTGACTAGGAAGCCCAAAATGCAGATGAATGCCATAGGAAACTGCACATTTAGGATCGTTAGGCTTATCCTTGGCGACAGCACCAATCACATCGCCCTGTGAAAAGGTTTTACCTACCTTGACAGAGTTCGTATCGATTTTTACATGGATTAGAGAGTAACGCTGTTTAGAAGAAGTCGCTTCTAGCAAAATAGCTGCGTGATTATCACCACCCTTCGCTGTACAAACCTGTACAACTTTAGAAGTGATCGGTGCGCGAACTGTAGTACCAGCCCCCAAACCAATATCAAGTGCTTGCCGTCCCCAGCCATCAGAATGCCAAGTTTGTGAAACTTTAGCAGACACCCCACCTTGCCAAGGAAGCTTACCCATAGAGATGGATTCAGCATTTACAGCCGATACAATCCCAGTGACAGCAAGCAAAGTGCTAGGTAGTACAAGCAAAATTGTTGATTTCATAGATTTGTTTCTCCTGAAGAATTTATCTCTTATCGAGATGTACACAGACTAAAACAAATACTAAAAGCCTATAACAAACGTGCATAAATGCACTGGGTAAGAACTTTGTGCATTTATGCACATAAATTTTTCTAGTGCAATGCAGATTTACCTGTGGCAGAACTGAGTAGGAAGAGGAGATATTGATTGAGACTTACGCCTTCGCTTTTGGCTAGAGTGGCTAGGCGGTGATGCAGACCTTTGGGCATTCGCAGCATGAGCTTACCGCTATATTCAGATTCGGAACTAGGTAACGGAATTTCATCGCCGTATTCGTAGGCGGTTTCTATCCATAGCTCACGGGCTTCGTTGATATTTGTAATGGCTTCTTCGATGATTTCGCCTTGAGTGAGACAGCCGTTTAAGTCTTTGATTTCAGCAACATAGCCACCATCAGGATCGGGATAAAAGGTAATGGGATAGGTGAGTTTGAGGTAATAGTCTAGAGAATAACGCTGAGAAGTTGATTTATTGGGTTTAGTTATTGTCATCTTTCCAATTCTCAGAATTTAAATTTTCCAAAATTTGGCATTTAAAATTGAGTCAACATCGCAGCTAAATTGCCATGTATCAAGAAATGGATACTGTGAATATTCACCTCGGACATTCTGAAGTGCAACCTTAAAGCATTTATCAAAGTTGTCGATAAAGTGACGCTTAAGGCTTGGTGATTGTTCGAGAATTTGTTCTAATTCAAATCTTTGAGTTCTAATTGTTACTTCCCATCCTCTAAACTCATTGGGCATATCGACATAACAACGTTTGAGAATATGCTCAATGAGAGTTTTAAGACGACTGACAATCTCTCGTTTATCTCTACCTGCCAAACCATCTAACTCCTCTATCAAATTTTCAATATCGACGTTTTCCAAATCACCCGATCGCAATTGAGAGATTATTGTCTCTAACCACAGGTTGAGATCGGTGTCATAAAGTGTTGGCTTGACCATTGCCTGAGTCATGATCTTTATTCCGTTGCTATTGGTGCGATCGCTTAACTTTTCTATGATGGCATAGTATCATAGCCATTGTCAGACACAAGGGCTTATTGACAGGTCAAGATGGAAAAACAGCAGTTTTTAGAGAAATTTGAAGAACTGAAAAGTCCTGCTAATGCTGAACGATGGGCGGTATTGCGATTGTGGATAATTGAGGCTAAGTCTGATGGGGAGATTGCCAAGGCTTTAGATAAGGATCGCTCAACGGCTACGCGCAAAATTGGTGAGATTTGCAAACATTTTGGTACGGATGCGAAGGGTAAAAAAGAACAACGTCAACATCTTGTGCTTTTGTTTCGTAAATATTGCAAGGATTTTGAGGTGCATCCTAGTATTTATCCAGATTGGGTAGATGGTAATTCGAGCGATCGCCCCCAACCTCCAACTCCCCAAAATATCTCGACAGCACCTGTAACTGATAATTTAGCTATACCTTCAGATCAGGAGGAGCTAGAAATAGATGGTTCTATTTCTTCTTGGGTATCAGAAAAATCGTATAACAAATTTATTGCAAGAGACTTCGATTTGAAAAAATTAATCGAATATACAGAAAATGGCATTAGTAGCAAAGTTTTAAGTATTTGGGGAATGGGTGGTCTAGGAAAAACAGCTACCTGCCATAGACTAATTAGCTTACTTTATCATCAAAAAAGATTTAAAAAAATTGTATGGATTAATGCAAAACGCAAACAATTTCAAACATCCGACGGTAAGTCTGAAAAAATACGCGAGTCTCGACTGGAAATTCAGGATGCAATATTAGGCATCGGTAAAGAGCTAAATCTAGATGCTTGGTTTGTCCAAGATATTGATCGTTTACAACATGAAATCAGCAAATTATTTATGCAAGAATCTCATTTATTGATAGTTGATGGATTAGAAGATGCAGAAAGCCCTAAATTATTGATATCACATTTAAGAAGAATATTAGGGAAAAGCTCTCTATTCTTGACCAGCCGAAAGCAAATTAGTTTAGAGAGTGGCTTTGAATATAGACTTTCGGAACTAGATAGGCAAGCATCTTATACTTTTATTCAACAAATGATTTTAGAAAAATGTGCTGATGATCAAGCTATAGGACAGCAAATATCTCAAAATATAGAGAAAGTAATCACCGCTACTCATGGAATGCCTTTAGCTATGAAGCTTTTGGTGAGTCAAGCAAAGTTTTTAGGGCTTGAAAGAGTTTTAGAGCGCTTAAATTCAGTTACTGATGAAGAAGACTTTTATTCTTATCTCTATTGGGAAGTATATCAGGAGTTATGTAAAGGGAATCAAATAGAGGTTCTAAAAATTTTGATTTTCCTCTCTAATCAGAGTAGTTTATCCACTCCTCAATCTTGGCTCTATGACTTTGATGATATAAATAAAAAGGAAATAGATGATGCTATTAAAATCATGTATCGCTTATCTCTCATTGAAGTTAGTAAATATGATAAAGAAGATAGACAAATAAACTTACACTCTTTTACAGCACAATATTTTAGAGAAACACTAAAGATAAAACTCAGCTAATAAATTTCAATGCAAACATTATGATTACTACTGAATTAACAAAATATCTCTATAACCAAGTTTCTTCAAATACAAGTAAACAATGGATAAAAATTGCCAAAAAACTTGAGGCTAAAATGTTAAGTGTTAACCCTAGTGAGTCAGAGAAGGGAGTTAAAGAGTTAAGAGATCTATTTACAAGAATTATCAATGACTACTCCTATCCTTATAGGAGAGATTATTGTAAAGTAATGATGAATTACTGTGAAATGACTCAAGATTGGCGAGAATATGGGAAATGGCTAGAATTAGAAATAAATGACATAGATTTAGAAGATAAAGACTCAACTTGGCTATATTTTGCCTTTGGACGCTTTTTAGAAGAAACTGGTAAATTCAGAAAGTCTGTGGATAATCATTTGAATGGAATTCAAGCTAGTAAACAGCATAAAGACTATTACTATCTTGCACTTAATCATTTAGGAATGGGTGTATCCCTGCAACGTATGAGGCAACCTGATGATGCTGAGTATCATCTTTTTATTGCTCTAGAAATTTTTAAAGAGCTTAATGATGTTCTCAAACAAGCAGATGTTCATGTTAATCTTGGCAGTTGTTATGATCGCAATGGCAAAAGCAAACTGGCTATTTCACACTATAAACAAGCAGAAGAATTGTTACTGTCTATAAATTATGAGTTTGATATTGGGAGGATTTTGTATAGTCTAGGAATTGCATATTTAAGAAATAATGATTTTTACAATGCGAGCCTAACGTTTGAGCACTCACAAGAATACTGTTTAAAAACTAATAATGATCATTTTTTAGCAGCAACCTTATATGGTATTGCTTGGTTGCAATATTTAAAGGGAAATATTGTAGAAAGTCGTAACTGGATTAAAGAATCAATAAAAAAGATAGATACTTCTTCAAAACGCGGAAATAACTTTGTTATGTTACCCGAAATACAAGGGCATATCTATTTATTAGCAGGAGCTATATACAGCAAACCTCCTGAAGCAAATTATGGTGATGCTATTAAATATCTTGATTTAGCTCAACAAGCATATGAAGATTTAGAAGAGACTGATACACAGTTATTAAATGTACTTGCAAATAGAGGTAGAATTTATGAATATCAAGAAGATTGGGATAAAGCAGAAGCAACTTTTCTAGAGCAGTTATACAAATCTAGGCAAATATCTTCTAGTTCGGTAATTGGTGATGCTGCAATACATTTATTTGTTATAAATGTATTGCGTAAATCAAACATTACAAAATGGATAAATTTTTTCAAGAATATTGGTGTTGATGGACTGATTAATTTAATTAGAAATAGAATCAAGTATTTTCAGCGTATATATAAATCTAAATTACAGAAAAATATAAGGCAAGAACACGGCAAAAGCACTAGAACTTTTCGAGCAAATGGAAGCACCGAAACAAATCGAGAGAGTTAACAAAGCCTTTGGAGGAAATATACAATGAATGCTCAAATAGTTGATGCGATTTAAGAGAATCGTTAAGCGCATGAGTAACACAAAGACTTTTGATACAATGAAAGCAGATTTCATAAAAAACATTCACTAAGGTAAATGTAATGTCCCTATTAAACCTTGAGTATATAACCAACCAAGAAGGACAGCCCACCGCAGTTGTCATTCCCATCGAAATTTGGCGGCAACTCTTACCAATTGACAATACATCTCTAGAAAATCTTAGCGAAGCCATAGAAGATTATTGTCTCAATAAAGCAATAGATGAAGGTAAAAATACTCCTCTTTACTCCCATGCCGAAGCTCTAGCCTTTTTAGAGGATTAGATTAGAAAACTAAAATGGAAGTAAAGTATCGCCAGTCATTTTTAAAAGATCTCAAAAACCTGAAAGGCTCATCAGCATATCAACGCATCTACGAAATTGCCTTTAAAACTTTGCCTGAAGCTCAAAACTTACAGGAACTATCGAACATAAAAGCCATGCAAGGATATTCAACCCGTTACTGAATTATACCAATTCCCAAAAGTGCGGCTACACTTTTGGGAATTGAAAACCAAACCCAGTAAGGGTTTTAAAATCACAAAATGGCGTAGCCATTTTGTGATTTGGTATTAGAGTCGGTGACTATCGCATTGGCATAGAAATTTCTGGTAACACAGTAGAAGTCATCCGCACATTACATCGTAAAGAGTTTTATCGTTATTTCCCTTAGACAATGAGTGGCAAAATTCCCAAAGCATTTGAACAAGGAGCGAAGAAATGAGTATCACTTTAAACAGCATTCAGCCAACATTGCATGAATTAAAACTAGGCTTAAAGGAACTATATGGCGATCGCCTTGTCAAGTTAATCTTATTCGGTTCCCATGCCAGAGGCGAAGCTAATCCCGACTCAGATATTGACTTACTCGCCGTACTCAAAAGCCCAGTATCTCAAGTGCAAGAAATATCCTACTGGCACATTAGCAGAAGCAGAAAAAATCTTAGAACAAGCAAAGGCTTTTGTGGCTGAAGTAGAGCAAGTGTTACAAGAGCTTTTTGGCGATCGCCGCTAACTCAAGGTATAAAATAGGAGATGTCAAATATTACTGACTGTCTAAGATCATGACTCTTGCACACATCCCCCAAACAGTCATCACCATAGAGCCAGCAAATCTTAAGCGTTGGACAGTACAGGATTATCATCGCATGAGTGAGTTGGGGCTTCTCAATGGCGATCGCACAGAACTAATTGACGGACAAATCACGATAATGGCAGCCAAAGGAACGCCCCACGTCACATCATTACATTTGCTGGCTAATGCTCTACGCGATCGCCTTGGCGATTTGGCATTAGTTCGCACCCAAGACCCCGTTCATTTAGATGATTTCTCAGAACCAGAACCAGATTTAGCGCTCGTCAAAGGGACAGTTTTAGATTATGTTGAACAACATCCAAGTCCTGAACAAATTTATCTTGTCGTAGAAGTTGCCGACTCCACACTAAAACAGGATTGTGAAATCAAAGATAAACTCTATGCTAAGGCTGGTATCGCTGACTACTGGGTTCTGGCTCCCCAAAAACGTCAACTGCATATCTTTCGTAAACCAACGCCGATAGGTTACACCGAGCATCTTATTCTTACTGAGCCAAACCAAGCCTCGCCTTTAGCATTTCCTGATTTTGCGATCGCATTAACTTCGATACTCCCTCCCATCTCATGAGGTAAATTATGATTGCCACAACAATGTTTAATTACATAATTCAGATACTGTTGCATTTCATCCTTGAATTGGCGAATCAATAAATATTTAGAAGTGGGAAGGATCAGGCATGAATGCTATCGCTATTGACTTTGGAAGTAGTAACACCGTGATTGCGCGATGGAATATTGCCACCGATCGCCCTGAAAACATTAACTTTGAGAATTTCAGTCGTCCTTTTCCTTTAGATTGCCTCGTTCCTTCACTGGTGTATGTGCAGAATGCCAAAGTAGAACTTGTGGAAATCGGGCAAAGGGTAATCGATCGCGGTAAAGACTGCGCCCAACCCAGATTATTTACCCAAATCAAGCGACGGTTGGTGGCGAATGTAAATTACGTACCTAAAATTGATGGTATTAAAATTACGCCCGAATGGTTGGGGAGTCAATTTTTACGCAAATTATCTGAAGAATTGCGATCGCAACAGATTTTCCCATCTGAAATCATCCTCACAGCACCAGTGCAAGCTTACGAAAAATATTTACGTTGGCTAGAGGAATCAGGTGCTAGCATATTTGCCCCCAATCTCCCCACATTAACTGCACCCCGAATTCGGGTTATCGATGAACCGACAGCGGCAGCCCTTGGCTATGAAGCGAGCGCAGCAGGCTCTTTAGTATTAGCGATTGATTTTGGCGGTGGCACGTTAGACTTGGCTCTAGTCCGCTTGCCTCAGAGTGACAATATCAGCAAATGGGGGGAACAGGTGGGGAGAGATCGTCCTCTATGGACTGAATATCAGGTGGATACGATCGCCAAAACTGGATATACGGTTGGTGGAGAAGATATCGATCGATGGTTAATGCAAGACTATCTAGACAGCCATGAGTCCGACGCGGAAGGCAAGGAAACTAACCTGAGTATGCTGAAGTTCTTGATGGAAAGAATTAAAATCCAACTATCGGAAAGCGAAACTGCTTCGGAAGTCTTTTTTGATATCACAACCCAATCTACGACGGAGATTACCTATACTAGGAAGCAATTAGAGCAATTGCTCCAAAGCAAAGGCTTTTACCGAGTTCTCCAACTGGCGATCGATGAGTTAGTCAATCGCGCTTTTAATAAGGGCATCTTGAAGGGGGATATTAAAACCATTCTTTTAGTTGGTGGTTGCACGTTAATTCCATCGGTGCGGTTGTTTGTGGAAGACTATTTTAAAATGGGAAAGGTATATAGTCATAAACCCTTTGAAGCGATCGCCCATGGTGCGTTAAGACTCAGCCAAGGCGTAAGCTTACAAGATTATCTTTTCCATTCCTATGCAATTCGATATTGGGATCGGGGAACCTCGCAATGGAAATATCAACCTTTATTTCGGAGTGGTCAAGTCTATCCCACCCGTCGCCCCGTCGAGCTAGTACTCCGAGCCACTCAACCCAATCAGACTGAAATTGCGTTAACGATTGGAGAATTGGAAAGCCGTCCCCTCGGTGGAGCCGAGGTTAGTTTTGAGGGCGATCGCCTAATTATGCAGTTTGAGCCAAAGGCAAAAGAAAACTTTCAACCCCTCCAGACCGATGCGAGTGGAGAGGGAATCCCCCAAGCGATCGCCATGCTCGATCCCTTGGGACAACCCGATTGCGATCGCTTAAAAGTTCTATTTAGCATTAGTGCCAAACGCGAATTACTCATTACCGCGATCGATCTAATTAACCAACGTCAGTTACTAACCGACTACCCCGTGGCGAAGTTGCAATAATTCTAGAGAGCCAACTCTAATGAAAAGCCCACACGACTGTCATAGATTAATGGCGATCGCCGCCATTCAATTTTGGTACCCAAACGTAAATTATTAGTAATGGCATAACTCGTCGATAGGGTAGTGGTGCTCATTTCCAAATTGCCATTAGGGGAAGTAAAGACATGGCTGAGTCGCAAATCTGAACTATGGGGTGACAGGACTAAAACCCCTTGTAAACCCACATCTAGCCCCGAAATTTGAGGACGATCTAGTTGATTGAACTGACGATAACCGATAATCGGGGCAAGGTTCCAATAGGAACCCAAGGGCAGCATATAGTAGCGAAAATTTGCCTGAAGCTCACTTTCTCGACCGCTAAACTCAGTCTGATAGCTTCCACCGATCGTCAAAGGAGAATGCCCCACAAATAAATCTTCAACCCCAGCATTCACCCCTAGGGAATTATTGCGGGATGTCAAACCAATGTTGAGTTTTGTGTTAAAGCTGGGGATTCTATAAATATCTTCTAAAAGGTCGGGGGGATTGTCCAGCCAACGTCTTAGTACTGGGCTGCTATCGATCACTTGGCGATCGATCTCTAGCTCGCTTGCCCGTCGCGAAATTTTGGCATCACCATAAGCTGCGGTGCTGATACCGAAGTAAGACAAAGCAATTATGGCGATCGCCCAAGATTTTTTCATGCAGATTTTATGTGTTTTTGAAATTTGCGCCTCAGTTAGCGCGATATCCAATTTGTTTTAGATTCTAGCGCTAAATTACCAAGCTTGTCTTAAGCATTATGGCGATCGCAAACCAAGCTAATTAGCTTGGCATAAGTAAACTTAAAACCTAGAAGAGCATACCGCCCGCGTAGCGGGCGGTATGCTCTCTGGTTTTGGTTTTTAATTATGCCGAACTACTTAATTAGAAACGATACAATGGAAATATGAAATTTCCGACCTTACTGATTGTTTTTGGTGCGCTCTCAATTCCCCTTGCCTTATTTGCTGTAAAAAAAGCTATGTCCGCTCCTTTGCCTGTAGGATTTCCCGCTCCAACTGCCCACAATACGATCGAAGTCAAACAATATCCCGCCTATCGCGCTGGCACCTATACCTATGAAGGCAACCTTGGCGAAGCTACTAGGTATGCCTTTAATCCCTTATTTCGCCATATTAGTAGCAACAATATCTCTATGACTGCGCCTGTAGAAGCCCGCTATCCAATTGACGCGATCGAGCAACCAATTCAACAGGGCAAAGCCAAAGTTTCATTCCTGTACAACAATACGACAATCAATCCACAAAAAACATCTCAAGACGTACAGGTTGAAAATCATCCGCCCATGCTCGTTGTAAGTTTAGGATTGCAAGGAGCCTATGACTATGCGAGTTATCATGGACACCTTGCCAAACTGAAGCAATGGCTAGCTAACCATCCAGAATATGAAATCGCGGGAGAGCCGAGAGAATTTCTCTATGATTCACCCTATACGCCTGCACCGTTAAAAAGGCGGGAAGTTCAAATTCCCATTCGTCTGCGTTAATTTTTTCTTCAAAAGATGAGTGGCGGCGCTTCGCGCCGCCACTCATCTTTTGGCGTATAGCAAGATAAAACCCACATTCCGCTCGTAATAGAAGGGTAAAATAATTACCAAAAAGCCAAACAGAGGAGGCAGGGATTAATACAGAGATGAAAGTATCGAACCTAGACCATCTAGGGATCGTGGCAGGAATCATTG
>NZ_SELU01000050.1:0-42746 GCF_006861605.1 Pseudanabaena sp. UWO310
GACTTTTACCTATAGCTTGGTTACAGGAACTGGAAGTACTGATAATGCTGCTTTCACAATAGTTAACAATGAATTACATATCAACAGTTCTCCTGACTTTGAAGCGAAGAATAGCTACAGCATTAGACTCAGAACGACAGATCAAGGAGGACTATCTTTCGAGAGAGTATTTACGGTAGGTATCACCGATGTCAACGAAGCACCAACAGCATTAGTTCTCAGCAATAACACAACTCCAGAGAATGTTGCAGCGAATTCTTTAATTGGGACATTTACCAGCACAGACCCCGATACAACTCCACAGACTTTTACCTATAGCTTGGTTACAGGAACTGGAAGTACTGATAATGCTGCTTTCACAATAGTTAACAATGAATTACATATCAACAGTTCTCCTGACTTTGAAGCGAAGAATAGCTACAGCATTAGAGTCAGAACGACCGATCAAGGAGGACTATCTTTCGAGAGAGTATTTACGGTAGGTATCACCGATGTCAACGAAGCACCAACAGCATTAGTTCTCAGCAATAACACGACTCCAGAGAATGTTGCAGCAAATTCTTTAATTGGAACATTTACCAGCACAGACCCCGATACAACTCCACAGACTTTTACCTATAGCTTGGTTACAGGAACTGGAAGTACTGATAATGCTGCTTTCACGATTATCAACAATGAGTTACGCATTGTTAACTCACCTGACTTTGAAGCGAAGAATAGCTACAGCATTAGAGTTAGAACCACCGATCAAGGAGGTTTATCCTACGAGAAAGTATTCACAGTCAACATTCTCAATGTCAACGAAGCACCAACTTTGTCAGCGATCGCCAATCAAACGATCGCTTCTGGAACATTATTAAGCTTGACTGCGATCGCCACCGATCCAGATCGACCAACCAACCTTACCTATAGCCTCGAACCAAATGCTCCTACAGGGGCTAGTATCAATCCGATTACGGGTGTTTTTACATGGACACCAACCGTATCCCAAGCAGGAACTTACACAATTGGGATTCGCGTCACTGATGATGGTAATCCCAGTCTTAGCGACTTCAAAACTTTTCAAACAGTTGTCATCAATCCCAATCTAGCTCCGACCGACTTAGCTCTTAGCCCCAGCTCCATAGCTGAGAATGTGCCCGTTAATACGGAAGTCGGCAGTTTTAGCAGCATCGACCCCGACACAGGTAACAGCTTTACCTATAGCCTAGTTAATGGGATCGGTGATATCAACAATAGCCTCTTTACTATTGAGAATGGTAAACTCAAACTCAACTTCTCACCTGACTTTGAGAGCAAAAACAGTTACTCCATCCGAGTCAAAACCACAGATCAAGGTGGTCTAAGTTTTGAAAAAGCGCTAATTATTAGCATCACTGATGTCAATGAAGCACCAACAGCATTGGTTCTCAGCAATAACACAACGCCAGAAAATGTTGCTGCAAATACCTTAATCGGCAAATTTACCAGCACAGATCCAGATTCAACTCCGCAGACTTTTACTTACAGCTTAGTTGCTGGAACTGGAAGTTCGGACAATACTTCTTTCTCAATTATTAATAACGAACTCCACATCGTAAACTCACCTGACTTTGAGACCAAGAATACCTATAGCATCAGAGTTAAGACTACGGATCAAGGTGGGCTATCTTACGAGAAGGTATTCACCGTCAATATCACCAATATTAATGAAGCTCCTGTATTTACAAGTGATATTAAAAATAACGGAAGTGCAGGTCAGCCCTACCAATACAATATCACCACATCCGATCCTGAAAATAATACCCTTGACATTACAGCGGCAAACCTACCATCATGGCTCACCCTTGTAGACAACCATGACGGCACGGCCAAACTCCAAGGTACACCTAGTTTTACCGACTCAGGCATCTATAACATCCAGCTCAAGGCTAGAGAAAATAGCACTTTTGAGCATTTAGAAGCCAACCAAAACTTCTATATCTCCGTAGATCTCAGTCTTAAAGAACGATCGTTCTTTAGCCCTATTCGTTCTATTCCTATTACAATTCCATCTCAGCCATCGATCCTGCAATTCAAAATCGATGGACTTAACTTTGATACCGCTGCTTTAAATTCTATCCATGATGCCTTTGAAGTTTCCTTAGTGGATAGTAATGGCAAACCCTTAACCTTAACGATCGGTGCGGGTAGAAGTAGCTTCTTTAACCTCAGCGAGAGCAGTAATATCCCAGCTCTTACCGCCGCTACGACCTATGACCCCATCACGGGAATTGTCAAATTAAATCTCACGGGTATTCCAGCGAATACTTCAGCTAATCTGGTGTTTCGCCTGATCAATGATGATGCAGATACCACTACTCAGGTCACAATCAAGGACTTCGCCATTGTCAACGCGCCACTAAATACTTTGCCTGCTCAACAGACAGTACTTCCCGCAAGCCCTTCACCCACTCCTCTAAATTTAGGCAATACGATTGATGTTAGTAGTAGCATTTTGCCTCAGTACGATCGCACGTCTTTCAATCAAGATAGCAAACTGCTATACGCAAGCCTCGCCCTGAAGAATTCAGGCACTTACGCGGTTAACAATCCACTTTTAGTCGCAGTAACCAATATTAGCGACCCCACGGTTCAAGTTCGTAATACCAATGGGTTTACGCCTGATGGATTGCCTTACTATGATTTCAGTGCGTTGGTTAATGATGGCAAGCTAAATCAAGGGCAGATCACCGAAATCGGCAATTTGATTTTCTACAATCCCAATCAAGTCCAGTTTACTTACAAGCTCCAAGTTCTTTCCACACTCAACAAACCACCAGTAATTACAAGCCAACCAAACTCAGAAGTAATTGGTGGAAAGACCTATACCTATAATGTCAAAGCTACTGACCCCGACAGCGATAACCTCACTTACAAACTTTTGGTCAACCCTGATGGTATGACCATCAATAGTCAGACTGGTGTGATTACATGGGTAACTACTACGGCGGATATTGGTAACAAGTCCATCAGCGTTGAAGTTAGTGATGGTAGAGGTGGGGTCTCAAAGCAAGACTATAACCTTGCCGTAACGGATATTCCTCCCAATCGTCCTCCCGCATTTGTAACTAATCCTGTAGTTCAGGCTTATATCAATAAGCTGTATCAATATGATTCTCAAGCGATCGACCCCGATCAAGACTCCCTAACCTATAGCGTCGTCATTGGTCCCGATGGATTAAAAGTTGATCCAGCCACAGGGAAAGTAGAATGGACAGCCCCACCATCATTAATTTTGGGCGACACTGTCATTGGGCAGATCAATGTACCTGGACAAAACCAAGAATTTAATTTCTCAGGTAAAGCAGGGCAGAAATTTTATTTTGACCCACTGCAATACACAGGCAGTAGAGAGAATTGGAGTTTTCAAATTTATAGCCCATCGGGACAGTTGGTAGCCAACACCTATCTTGCGTACTATGACAGTCCACTTCTAAGCCTAAATGAGGATGGCAACTATAAAATCGTCATTAATCCAAGTGGGGATACCGTAGGCAGTTATGGCTTTAGAGTGGTTAATCCTGCACTTCTTCCCATTACCAATTTTGACAAGGTAATTAATGACACCCTGAATTTAGGTTCACAAGATAATCTCTATCGCTTTACTGCTAGTAAAGGACAGAAACTTTATTTTGATATGCAAAGTCGTGCTTACGACAAGATGGACTGGGTACTCTACGATCCGCGAAATGTAGCTATTGCTGCTAATGGCTACATGGATGATATGGAAGTAGATATTCAAACTGATGGGGAATATGTTTTAGTAGTTCGCGGTAGAGATGCTCTGACTACGAGTAATAGCTATTCATTCAGCATTATTAACTCGCCATTACCCGTAACTCCCATGACTTTGGGAACGACAATTAGTGGCAATCTGAAAAAGGGCGAACAGGATACATTCACTTTTACAGGGACAGCAGGACAGCAGCTATTCTTTGATTCTTTAGTGCATCCATACAATTCAAGCTACTTTATTGCCTATATCTACGATCCATCAGGCGTGCAAGTAGATACATTTGACAGTCGTAGCGATCGCACTCCAGACAATGCTGGACTGCGTCTTACCTCTGATGGCACATACAAAATCAAGATAGATGGTTCTGGAGAGAACAATGGAGCCTATGCATTCCGTCTTTTAGATAAAGCTGCTGCTACGCCAATAGCTCTAGATACAGAATTTTCTGGAACCTTGGGAAATGGAGGCTACAATATTGAGCTATTTCAGTTTGAACTGACATCTCGTCAGTATCTCTATTTCGACACAACTTCTCTAGGGTATGACAACTATTATCCTGCATACTACAATGCTCAGCCTGGAGGATGGCAGCTTTATGATACTAGTGGTCAGTTGTATTACTCCCAACGCCTTTGGGAAGACAGAGAAGGATGGTTAGAAGCTGGGAAATATACCTTAGCGATACAGGGCTATGGCGCTGGCTACGAGTCACGCTATAAATTTAATCTGGTCACGCCCGAACTGACAACTAAGCCAGCTATCACTTTTGGCAGCGATGTCAGCGGCACTTTGACTGAAAAAGGCGCTCAAGACTATTACACTTTCACAGGTAAAGCAGGGCAACAGTTGTACTTTGATTCTTTAAGTAATCCAGCTAACTCTAACCCCTATAATCCGACTAACTTTAGCATCATTATTTACGATCCCACGGGTCGCGAAGTAGTCAGAACCAATAGTCGTTCGGATCTTAATCCCAGTGACTATGCGGCACTGAGACTGACTATGAATGGAACCTATAGAATTACCGTAGATGGTGATGGTGAGGCGATAGGCAACTATAAGTTCCGATTGCTGAATAAAGCAGATTCGCCTTTGGTGGCACTAGATACGGATATTGTGGGAACGTTTGATAACGATAATCTTGGTAGTGTCGGTTATCGCTTTAACATTCCGACTCAAACCTATGTGTATATCGATGGTCAGCAAGGTAATGGCTATTGGTACATATACAATGCTAGTGGACAGAGAATTACAGGAACTGGTACCAATAACGATCAAGAGCTATGGCTTGGCGCTGGTGAATATTGGCTGGTGGCTCAAGGCAATGGTTATGGCGATAGCAGTTACAAGCTGAGAATTGTTACTCCTGATTTGTTGTATAGCAATATAACGCTCAATACGGACATCATCGGCTCGATCGCTGAAAAGGGAGAACAGGATTACTATCGTTTTGAGGGTAAGGCTGGACAAGTTCTCTTCTTTGACGATTTGGGAACTAGTTCGGGCATTTACGCTACTCTCTACGATCCTAACGGTCGATATACTGGTTTTCAGATTAGCCAAGGAGATGGGAATCCGCATGACTACGCAGGGCTAAGATTGACTAGCGATGGTACTTACCAAATTAATATTGATGGCAGTGGAGAGACAACGGGTACTTATGGTTTCCGTTTACTTAACATGGCTGATTCTCCCCTAGTAGCTCTGAATACGGATATTACAGGAACTTTTGACAATAGCAATCGCGGTAGTGTGGGCTATCGGTTTAATCTAGCCGAACGCACTTATATATATGTTGATGGTCAGCTAGGTGATGGCTACTGGACTATTTATAATGCTAGTGGTCAGAAAGTTGTGGGGACTTATTCTATTAGCAATGGAGATCAAGAGCTATGGCTTGGCGCTGGTGAATATTGGCTGGTAGCTCAGGGTAATGGCTATAACGAGAGTAACTATAAGCTAAAAATTATTACTCCAGATCTGCTAGCTACTCCTTTAGCTTTGAATGGAGTTGTTACAGGTTCAATTAGCACTAAAGGCGAGCAGGATTACTATACCTTTACAGGCATTGCAGGCGATAAACTATTTCTTGATGCACTTGGTATCTCTCCAAATTTATCTTTCTATATTACCGATCCATTTGGACGGAATATATACAGTACAGGTAATATTTCCGATGCAGGACCTGATACTAATAATACAAGTTTGCTGTTGACTAAGAACGGTACTTATACCATTACCATTGATGGAAATGGCGAAGTAACTGGCAACTATAAGTTCCGCATTTTGAGTGATAGCTCTTCCCCATTAATCAATATCGGCGATATCATTCAAGGCACTTTTGATAACGGGGGAGTTGGAAGCAATGGCTATCGCTTCAACGTTAGTAATACTCAGACAATTCATGTTGACATCCAAGATGGTCAAAGTCCCAACTACTGGATTATCTATAGTGGTGATGGTCAAATTGTTGCCCGCCAAAATTTCCCTAATAGTGCCGATGTTAACTTGACAAAGGGGGAGTACTGGCTGGTAGCGATCGGGAATAGCTCTGCTGACAATACTTATAAGCTTCAGATTAATTCATCGTACCTTGCTTCTTCTAACGATCCCACACCCATTCCTTATATACCAAACACTACGATTAGTGGAACTATAGCCTCATCAATTGTCTCACCAATCTTAAACTCTAACAACTCACCTGTTCCTTATACAGTTACTGCTTCAAGTGAGTATTATGGATATTACCCTGCTTATCGAGCCTTTGATGGGAGCTTGAATGGTTCTAGCTTCTGGGCTTCTTCTGGCGAACAAAATCCATTCATTCAAATCGATCTGGGATCTCCTGCTACGATTTCTGGGTATTCTTTTGTTTCGCGAGCGGATGGAGAATATAACCAAAGTCCTCGTTGGTGGGTACTTTCTGGCAGTAATGATGGTACGACCTTTACATCCCTAGACAGTAGGTCGGGACAACCCGTTTGGGGCGTTGGCGAAAAGAGAGAATACGCACTTGCAACTGCTGACAATTATAGATATTACAGATGGACATATACGACTGAGGGCGCAATAGGTCAAAATATTATCTCTATTCAAGAAATTCAGCTAATAAATTCAATTGTTGATAGCAAGAAAATTTATTCCTTTGATGCGATTTCAGGACAAAGCTTCAAATTTGATGGTCTTTCTCTTGGAAACAACCTAAAGTACAGTATTATTGATCCAAATGGGAAATTACTAATTAGCAATGCTAAGGAGATAGAATCTAGCAAGGAAGTTTTTGCTAGTGAAACTGGAACTTACAAGCTAATTATTGACTCAGCCACAAAAGATGGCGGTAGCTATAGGTTTAATTTAGTTCCAACACTTTCTACATCAATCCCTTACTCGCTCAATACTACGGTGAGCGGAACTATAGCTGGCTCAATTGTAGTCTCACCAATCCTCACAGCTAATGTGATCTCTCCTTATAGAGTTACGGCTTCAAGCGAATATTTCCCAGCATATTTTGCCTTTGATGGTAGGACAAACAACTCAAATGGTTATGCTATGTGGCATACAAATGGTGAACCCAATCCATTTATCCAAATTGATTTAGGAACATCTACATCGGTTTCTGGATATTCTTTTGTTTCGAGAGCAGATGGGGAATTTAATCAAAGTCCTCGACAGTGGGTGTTTGCTGGCAGTAATGATGGAATTAATTTTACGACATTAGACAGTAAATCAGGACAACCTATCTGGGCTACTGGAGAAAAGAGAAGCTATGCTTTGGGAGAGACTGATAGTTATAGATACTATAAGTGGTCGCTTACAGCGCAATCATCCATAGGGCAAAGCTATCTATGTATTCAAGAGATTCAGTTGTTAAATTCAGTTTCTACTGGAGACACTAAAAAAATCTATTCCTTTGATGCAACCGCAGGACAGGGATTATATTTTGACAGTCTTACTTCTAATTCGGCTTTACAATATAGCATCATCGATCCCAAAGGTAGAACATTAGTCAAGCAAGGAAATTTAACGAGCGATCGCGGTGAAATTTTTATTGGTGAAACGGGAACTTATCAACTCATCATCGACTCATCTGGAGGATATGCAGGCAACTATAGCTTTAACTTAGTGCCCTATGGTAATAGCTCGACAATTGCTACCCCTGTAAGCCTAGGTAGTAATCTATCAGGCACGTTTGGCACGGATGGAAGAGAAGCTAAATTCTATCGATTTACGGCTAATGCCAATCAGTTATTAGCGATCGACCCATCTGGTGATAGTAATACCTATTGGTTTATCTATTCTCCGAAAGGCGATACCGTTGCTTCGGGCAGGTTAAGTAAGTATAAGGAATTTTTCCTCAATCAGACAGGAGAATATACGCTTGTTATCGCAGGAAACGGGGCGGCGAATAATAGCTATCAACTCAATCTATTAGCACCTAGCACGACTACGACTCCCTTAGCTATTGGTACAGATATCTCTGGAAACATTTCTACTAAGGGTCAGTATGACTCCTATACATTCACAGGTAAGGCGGGTCAGCAGTTATTCTATGATGCCTTGGGTGGAGACAATTATCTCTATGTCACAGTCTACGATCCCACAGGTAGAAAGATTGTCGATCGCGCTAATAATCCAGATGATCGCAATCTTCAAGACGGGCTAATCCTGCAAATGAATGGGACTTATACTTTGCAAATTGGTGGCTCAGACTACAATAGCTACATTGATTACTACGAAACTTCTTACCCCACTACCTCACCATATACAACCCACACTGGCAATTACAAATTCCGCTTATTAGATAAAGCTGATGCCACTGCGGTGAATGTTGGTGACTATATTACAGGTACTTTTGATAATGGAGCTTTGGGTTCCAAATTATACAAACTCTCGCTTACCGAAACTAAAGCGCTTTATTTCGATGGATTACAGGGTAATGGCACTTTTCGGATTTATAATTCCAACGGTTATGAAATTACAAACCTCAATCTGAATGACGGATACGATCGCGAGTTAACTCTGGGCGCGGGAGAGTACCTGATCGTGATGCAAGGTAGAGGTTCAGCCAGCAACTACCAGCTCAGGATTTCGCAGCCACCAGCTTACTTAAACGTTCCCATAGATTTTGATACTGTGATTAGCGACAGTATCACTGATAAAGGGGCGAAGCGATACTATAGCTTTAATGGGAAAGCAGGTAAGCAAATTTTCTTTGATGGTTTAGGTGGAAACTTCGGCAATAATTTGGTGATTTACGATCCCATAGGTAGAGTGATATTTAATCAGAGGCCTCAAGACGATGCTGCACCAAGCCAAGGATTGATTTTACAGATGGATGGCGTTTATCAAATTGTAATTGATAGCTCTTCCCACTATTACTATGACTATAGCTATGTCTATCCTTACCTAGGTGATTACAAGTTCCGTCTATTAGACAAAGACAATGCCACAGTGGTTAATGTTGGTGATGATATCACTGGAACATTTGACAACGGAGCTTTGGGATCAAAAGCATACAAACTAACACTAGCTGAAACTAAATTTCTCTACTTTGATGTAATTAAGGGGAATGGTTCTTTCATTCTTTATAGTCCCGACGGACAATTCATTAATAGCCTAGGATTATCTGCTGCCAATGATTTGGAATTCCCTCTATCTGCAGGTGAATACCTAATTGTGATGCAGGGGATTGGAGACATTGCTGGTGCTGACTACAAGCTACACATAAGCGCACCAATTATCCCTCCCGCAGAATCTATTGAACTTGGTACAGTTGTTAGTGGCAGCATCACCGAGAAAGGCGTGAAACGCAACTATACATTTACGGGTACAGCAGGACATCAGTTATTCTATGATGCTTTGGGAAGTGACTTGAACTATGTATCAATTTACGATCCCATTGGCAGAAGAATTTTCTTCCAAGATGGTCGCTACGATCGCGATCCTTATGTCGATGGACTGACTTTGCAAATGAGTGGAACCTATACTGTTGTAATCGACGGTTCAGATCACTATGCAGATCGCTTTGCTGGCTATGGCGATCATAGCTATGTCTATCCGAATTTAGGTAATTACAAATTGCGATTACTGGATAAAACTTTAGCTCCAGAAACGACATTAGATACAGTTGTCTCAGGTGCATTTGATAACGGCGGATTGGGAACCACTCAATATCGACTAAATATCAGCGAGCGGAAGTATGTTTATTTTGATGCCCAAGGAGGTAGTGGTAATTGGATTATCTATTCTCCCGATGGTAAAACTCGCGTCGCTTCGTCAGAATTGAATCGCAGTCAAGAATTTTGGTTAGATGCTGGTGAGTACACGATCGCTATCCAAGGAGTACCTCAAGGCTCGAATACAGTTCCCTATCAATTTAAAATAGTAACTCCAGATTTGGTTAGTACTGCCTATAAAGTGGGCGATACAATTTCGGGCAGCATTAGTGAAAAGGGAGAAAAAGACTTCTACACTTTTGAAGGAAAACCAGGGCAGAGATTATTCTTTGATGGTCTATCTACTACCGCCAATATTTATGCCACCCTCACTTCGCCAACGGGCAAGACAATCTTTAGTAGATTGGACACCCAAAGTAATTATGCTAATGAAGTTCTTGATGAGAATGGAATCTATACCCTCACCATAGATGGTTCGAGCTACGATTATTATGGCAATGTTTCTCTGGGGAACTACAGTCTGCGTTTATTGGAATATGCTAACGTTTCCTCCTTTGCTACATCTCAAGCTGTATTAGTACAGCCTAATACTGATATCACGGGTAGTCTTAGCGATGCTAATGGCAAACAGTCCAATCTCTATCGTTTCTCAGGGACTCAAGGACAAACCCTATATATCGATACGATAGCAGGCGATCCATCCAATTTTTGGGGCATCTATGCACCAAATGGTACAAGTGTAACCTATGGTAACTTGTCAACTCCTGGGGAAATAGTACTCTCGCAAACAGGAGAATATACCCTTGAAGTGCAGGGTCGAGGCGCTAGCAATCGTGACTATACAATACGCCTGATTACGCCAAATAGTTCGATCGCTAATTACACGTTAGGGAATGTTATTAGCACCTCTCTAGCTCGTAAAGGCGAAACCGACACCTATAGCTTCACAGGCAACCTCGGACAGAGATTATTTTTTGATTCAATTACGGCTCCGCCGAATGTCAGAGCAAGACTATATAGCCCCACAGATGTTCTATTGAAAGATAGCCTTTTAAGTGAAGGAGACTGGTTGCCTGAAACCTTAGCAGAGACTGGTAAATATCGACTAGTGATAGATGGTGATGGCGGAGCAATTGGGAACTATAGCTTTAGTCTCAGCGATCGCGCCATTGCCTCTGAAATTAGTCTTGCTACATCAATCTCAGGAACCGTCGCAGCTAATAGCGCCAACCTATACAAACTAAATGGTAAGCAAGGACAAGTCCTTAGTTTTGACCTTACCGCACCAAATTTGGTGGGTGCTAGTTGGGCTATCTATGACCCTTCGGGGATAGCTATAGCTACTCCTAGTTCGGCATCCCCAGACTTTAAAGTAGCTCTAGCTTCTACGGGAATATACAGCCTAGTAATTAATGGTAATAGCGGAGGCGAATACAGTTTCCAAGTTACCGACATCACTCCTGCGGCGGTAGCCAATTTAGGAATCGGTGTTGTCCAGACCGCAAGCATTAATAATGCAGGGGCGACAGTCGATTATGAATTTACGGGTAAAGCAGGTACGCAGATATTCTTTGACGCTCAAGCCTATGATTCTTCTAATAGCTATAATAATTATTACTATGGCGGCTATGATTACTATAGCTACTACTATTCTCGGTTTAGATTGATTAATCCAGATGGAACCGTGGCTCTAGACAACCAATCTGCGACCTCAGATCAAGTCTTGACTCTTTCTCAAACAGGTACTTATAAGTTGCAGGCTTATAGTGTCTATCCATATGCTGCTGCAAACTTTAGGTACAACCTATTGGAGATGCCGAATAGCTTTGGTTCGCCAGCACTTAACTATCTTGCCTTAAACGATACAGTAACAGGAACCCTAAATAATAAAGAAACTAAAATCTATACCTTTCAAAACTCTGTCGGCACTAAGGTACTGTTTAATGGCATGTATGGAGATGGAGTCAATGCCTATCTGTATGACCCCAGTGGACGAGTAGTTATGAGTCAGGGGGTTAACTCATCAGATTCAGCCCCATATACGCTCACCCAAGAGGGACTATACCATTTAGCAATATCGGGACAGGCTAACACCTACAGCAGTTCATTGCAACGTAGTTATTCCTTCCAATTGCTAGATGCTAGTACTGCTCAAGAGGTCGAATACAACCTCCCCATTACAGGCTCTTTAGACAATGGAGAGAAGGGCACTTTCTACAAAATTACGGCTGAGGCAAATAAGATCCTTTACTTTGATAATTTGTCCTTCAATACTAATTGGTACTATCCCTATGAATATCGTTGGACACTCTATGGGGCTGGCAATAATGTCATTGCTAGCAACGAATTACGTAATGATTTTGAAGTAAAAATCGACAAGGCGGGAGAATATTATCTGTATGTCGCAGGAGCCTATGCCACCAATCCTGTCGATTACAAATTCCGTGTAGTTGCCACTGATATTAGTAATCGCAGGGATGTGATTGTTCCTGGCTCTGGTATATCTGGAGCGAAAAATGACGATGGCTCCCTTGCAACTGTAGCGGTGGAATTACAAGCCAAAGATGGTAAGGGCGGCACAGCCACCCAAAATTATGATATTAAGCTGTTTGCCGACCCCAATAATGCAAATCCAGTTATTACTAGCATTCCCGACACAAAGTATAGCCTTGCAGAAGATGGATATCGTTATCAAGTTAAATCTCTCGATCCAGATAGCGACTCTTTAGTTTACCGATTAATTAACTCACCCATTGGCGCAGTCATTAACCGTGACACTGGCGAACTACTGTGGTTTCCTGCTGCTTCGGTCGTACCTGGTAGCAAAGCTAATTTCACAGTGGAAGTTTCCGATGGCAGAGGTGGGAAAGACACCCAAACTTTCACTGTAGATGTTTATGGCAACTTGGGCAAAATTCAAGGTGCGGTATTTGACGATCTTAATGGCAATGGTTTACTGGATAGTAAATTAATCAAGGGAGATAACCCTTCTGTGGTGCTAGCGATCGATGTATCGGGTAGTACTGCTGCTCCATTTCTAGGGACTGGCAAGTTTAAGGATGTTAAAACAGTTCTGGATGCAGAAGTAGCTGCTATAAAATCTTTGGTCAGTTCCATAATTGCTCAAGGACAGGGTAGTAAACTCAAAATTGGATTCCTACCTTTTACAACTGGCGCAACAATCCAAGACATGGACTTGGTCATGGCAGGATTGCAGGAATATACGACGGCGCTAGCTGATAGTAATGGTAATGGAACTTCTAATATCTCTGAAGTATTAGCCCTGCCTCTGTACCATGTTCCTGATGGCGGTAGCAAACTTAATAATGTCATCGAACAGATTGACACCTTGGTTAATGTATTGCCTGGTACGCCCAATCTGATCTTCATGTCCGATGGTTATTTCAGTAATTTAAATCCAACGGAAATTAACACGATCGTAGCGAATATTAAGTCACGGGGTGGAAATGTAACAGCATTTGGTATTGGGGATGCGGCAACTACCGATACTCTCAAAGCAATCGATCCCGATGTGATTAAGCTGAAAGACATCAACGAACTATCGAATATTTTTACTGGCTTTGATGAGAGATACGCTCTAGAGCCATTCAAAGAGAATGTCAGCGTTTACTTAGATTTGAATAATGATGGGCAGTATGAAGCGGGCGAACCCATCCAATTGACGAAACGAGGCAATGCTCCAAATAGTGTTGGTCAAACACCTTACTACTACACATTCGATCATCTGACTCCAGGAAACTATACCGTCAGAATTCTGACTCCCAATGGTTACAGCCTGAGTACTCCTGATACGGGTTTTGCGACAGATGTAGTGACGACAGCGGGTGAAACCTTCAGTCATCTATTTGGGGTTACCAAAATCGCAACACCTGTTAATACTGCACCGCAGTTTACGACTATTCCTCCTGAATTAACTCAACTTAAAGCAGGACAGTTACTGAACTACAAGGCTAAGGCGATTGACCCTGACGCAGACTCCGTGACCTATAGTCTGGTGTTAGCTCCCAAAGGCATGACGGTGGATAATGAAACTGGAACGGTAATCTGGAATCCTACTAAAACTCAGATCGCCGACTACTATGCCCAACTGGAAGCCGATCGCCAGCGCGTTGGTCCGAGTCGTGCGGCGGCGATCGCCAAGACTCCCGTATTTAACGTACTGCTGCGCGCACAAGATGGCAAAGGCGGACAGGCTCTGCAATATATCAAAGTAGAATTGCTATCGGATAACCAAGTACCTGTATTCACCTCAATATTCCCCAGCACCACACCACAGGCTAATAAAACCTTCCAGTACCAAGTTAATGCGCTCGATCCGAATAACGATACCGTAACCTTCTCTTTGGTGACTGCGCCCTCTGGAGCCACTATAAACGCCAGCACTGGGCTGTTAACATGGCAACCGACGAGCAATCAAGTCGGTGATAATAACTTCACGATCAAAGTAACTGATGGCAAGGGTGGTGAAAGCTTGCAAACAGGTAAGCTCTCAGTCATCAATGCGGTTCCCAATCGCGCACCGACGATCAGCTCTACCCCACGCAATAGCGCTAGATATGGCAACAGCTATAGCTACGAAATATTGGCGACCGATGCCGATGGGGATGCTCTAACCTACAGCTTAGTCACGGCTCCTGCGGGAATGACGATCAAGGACAATATCCTGAGTTGGCTGCCTAGTAGTAGCCAATTTGGAGACAATAATGTATCGGTCAAGGTCACCGACACGCAGGGTGCAAGCAGCATTCAAACCTTCCAAATCAGAGTCGGCAGTCAATTAGAAAATAAAGCCCCGACCATTAGTTCTGCGCCCAATCTCGTTACGACCATAGACCGCGAATACCAATATGACTTGAGTGGCAGTGACCCGAATGGCGATCGCCTATTGTGGAGCTTAGATAAAGCCCCGACGGGAATGGTAATTGATGCCACCACGGGACGACTAAGATGGCAACCAACCGTCAATCAAATCGGCGAACAGGCGATCGCCATTCGCGTCACCGATAACTATGGAGCCTATAGCGTTCAAGAATATACGCTCAAGGTCAATGCGATTAACACCGCTCCCAATATCCTATCGACCCCAATCACCAAAGCAGGACAGGGACAACCCTATGTCTATAACGTCGTGGCAACGGATGCCGAAAACGATGCCATTCGCTATAGTCTGATTAGCTATCCCACAGGGATGAGCATCGATAGCGAGACAGGCAAGATCTCATGGACACCCAGCTATAGCAATATTGGCAGCTACAAAATTCAAGTCCAAGCCACCGATAGTAAAGGGATATTCAATACCCAAACCTACCAACTGGAAATAGTTGCCGCGCCCAACCTCACTGCGCTCAATCACACCCCCAGCATCACCTCCACCCCGATCGCTCAAATCGATACGACGAAACCCTACCGCTATCAAGTCGTAGCGACCGATGTCGATGCGGGAGATAGCTTGAGCTATGGATTAATTAATAGCGGAGGAGCGACAGGGATAACAATTAACCCCACCACAGGACTAGTCACATGGGATAGTCCTACATTGGGAACCTACAACATTGAAATAGGCGTAACCGATAGTAGCGGCGCAAGAGCGACCCAAGGGTTTACTCTCAATGTCAGCAATCAACCTGCTGGAACTGCTAGCAATAAACCACCACAGATCGTATCGACACCGATTACCCGCATTGGGCAGGGACAAGCCTATAGCTATGAAGTACTAGCCCGCGACCCAGAGAATAACCCCGTCATCTATAGCCTGAAGAGTAGCCCTAATGGTATGGCGATCGATGCAAATACAGGGAAGATCTCTTGGACGGGAAACACCGTGGGCAGTTACAACGTGGAAGTCCAAGCCACTGATAGTCAAGGCGGCTTTAGCAGCCAGAGCTATCAACTGGAGGTGATCGCTAATCCCATCAACCATGCCCCCAGCATTACCTCTACACCGCAATTCCAAGCCGATACCAATAGCTCCTACCGCTATCAAGTCACCGCTAGCGACCCCGATGCGGGAGACAAACTCGAATATCAACTGATCAGCAATGGCGGAGCCACAGGGCTAGCGATCGATCGCCAGACAGGACTATTGACAGGGAATAACCTGAGTGCAGGAAACTACAAAGTCGTCATCGGAGTCGTCGATGAAGGCGGCTTAGGAGCGGCACAAGGATTCACCCTCACCGCAAGAGCCAATCAATTACCCGTCATTAGCTCTGATAATCCACCAACAAAAGCCGTTCCCAATGTTCCCTATGTCTATGACCTACGGGTTAGTGACCCCGATGGTGGTAGCTTGAAATATAGCCTTGATGACGCATCTAAGAACTTAGGAATTAGCATTGATGAGCTAGGTCGATTGCGTTGGACTCCTTCTGTTACTCAAATTGGCGCTCATCCCATTACCATCAGCATTACCGATGAGTCAGGGGGTGTGATCTCGCAGAACTTTACGATCAACGTCCAAGCCGATAGTACTGCCCCGAGCGTAAAGTTAACCTATGCGGGTTCTATTCCCGCCGCTAAAGGTAGTGCGATTACCTTCCAAGTCCAAGCCACCGATGATGTGAAAGTCTCCGACCTACAGCTACTTGTAGACGGACAAGCGGTTCCCTTAGACAACTATGGTATTGCCACCGTGGTCTTGAACAAGGTGGGGAATATCCAAATCGTGGCTAAGGCGATCGATGCTGCGGGCAATGTGGGGCAGGATACGACGGTATCGATTCCCGTATTTGACCCCAATGCTGAAGCCCATGCGCCAGAGGTGAGCTTCCAATTATTTGGAATCGAGGATGCGATTTCTAGTCTCAGCGATATCAAAGGACTAGTTGATGACCCCGATGATAATCTGCAATCCTATGTGGTGGATATTGCGGCTGTTGGTACGGATGACTGGACGACAATCATCACGGGTAATAGTGAAGTCAAGGCTGGTGGCGTACTCGGTAAGTTTGACCCCAGTATCTTCGCCGATGATAGTTATCGGATTCGTTTGACCGCAACAGATACGACTGGGCTATCGAGTTCGGTGGAAGAACAGGTGAATGTGGTCAGTCAGGGATTAAAACTGGGTAACTTCACTCTTTCATTCACTGACCTATCGATTCCGATATCAGGTATTCCGATTAATGTAACCCGCACCTATGATTCACTCAATGCTAAGGTCAGCGATGATTTTGGCTATGGGTGGAGATTGGAGTTTCGGGATACGGATCTCCGCACGAGTTTGGCAAAGGATGAGGTTTACGAACAGACAGGTTTGAGAACACAGGCGTTTAAGGATGGTACGAAGGTATTTATCACTTTGCCAGGGGGCAAGCGCGAAACCTTTACCTTTAAGCCCACCCGCGATCCAATTTCTAGCTATTTCCCTACGATCGATGGCTACGATGCATCGATCTATCATCCCACCTTTACATCGGAGAAAGGCTCCACTAGTACCTTGACTGTTGTCGATACTAAGTTAAGTTACATCGATGGTAAGTACTATTCCCTTGGTAGTGGGGTGGCTTACAATCCTGCGGACGGCTATTTTGGGAATAAGTATATTCTCACCACGAAGGAGGGGATTGTGTATGAGATTGATGGCACGACGGGGGATCTGAATAAAGTTACCAATCCCAATGGCAATACGCTCACGTTTACGGATGCAGGGATTACTAGCGATACAGGCAAAGCGGTGACATTCCAGAGGGATGCTAGTGGTCGGATTACTTCTGTAACCGATCCTCTCGGTCAGGTGGTGAAGTATCAGTATGATGCGAAGGGTGATTTGATTGGGGTATCGGACAGGGAGAATAATACGACCCAGTTTAAGTATGCTCAACCCACCCGCGACCATTTCTTGACAGAAGTGGTCGATCCCCTTGGAAGATCTGGGGTGAAGAATGAGTATGACGCGCAGGGGCGGTTGAAGTATATCTATGATGTCAATGGCAATCCCGTAGAGATGGCTTATGACCCTAATACTTCCAAACAAACTGTTACAGATGCAAGAGGATATTCCACTACTTATATTTACGATAATCGTGGCAATGTTCTCACCGAGATTGATGCGAAAGGAGGCATAACCACACGCACCTATGATGACGATAATAATTTACTCAGTGAAACCGATGCTGACGGCGTTACGAATACTTACACCTATGATGCCAATCGCAACCTCCTAACCAGTACCGATGGTGATGGCAATATCACACGCATGACTTATGACAGAAGCGGTCGAGTTACCAGCGTTTTATCTCCCACGGGCTTAAGTACAAGTGCTAAATATGATAGTCGCGGTAATTTAGTTGAAAGTGTCGATACAGATGGATTAAAAACTACCTATATCTACAACGCACGCGGACAATTGCGATTCCAAACCGCACCCGATGGACAGGTCACAGAGTATAACTATGACCAATATGGCAATCCTAATGTCATGGTTGATAGTCGGGGTAATAAGGTTGAAGCTAATTACGACCTCAACGGTAGGATGTCAAGCGCCACCACTACCTTTAATCTGAATGGTCAAACTTACACATTAGGAACGGAGTACGACTACGACGACAATGGACGCACGATCGCTAGTCGAACTTCTCGCGGTACAAGTCAATCGATGACTTACGATGCGCTCGGACGGGTGAAGTCAATGACCGATGAGTTTGGTAATGTTACTTCCTTTAACTATGACTTACAGGGAACTCCATCTGGAAATACTGCATCAACAATAGGTTCAGTAGTGACGCGCATTGATGAAATCATTCAACCAGACAATACGCCCAACAATAGCAGCGACAATCCTAAGATTATTAGGAAGTACGATCAGAACAATAATCTGATTGCCGAAATCTCACCCACAGGTTTAGAAACCCGCTATGTCTATGATGAATTAGGACGCTTAATCGAAACGATCGCTCCTGATACTACCCCCGATAATTGGAATGATAATCCACGCCTTAAGACTAGTTATTCATTGGCAGGTCGCGTCAAAACTCAAAGCGATATTTTTGGCAATGATCAGAAGTATTTCTATAACAATATTGGGCAACTGATTAACTATCAAGATGTGCTTGGTAATGCTACAACCTATACCTACAATGAGGGTGGACAAATCGAAACCGCTACCGATCCTCGAAATCGCCTTACCAGATATGTCTATGATGACAAAGCTAGAGTTACGGATGTGATTTACTTTGATAACTCTTCCTATAAGCTGACCTATGATGAATTAGGAAGGGTGAAGACGGAAACTAACGAACTCAATCAAACGACAACCTACGAATATGACGCTTATGGTCAAGTCAAAGCGGTGATTAGTGCCGATCGCTCTCGCACTGAGTTTGAGTATGACAACCGTCGCAATTTAGTTAAAGTTACCGATGCGTTGGGACGTAGCACCAATTACAAATACGATCAGTATGGACAACAAGTCGAAACCCAGTTTGCAAATAGCGATAAGGTATTACGCAACTATGACCAGTTTGGTCGAGTGACGCAGGTGACCGATGAGAACTCCCATAGCACCAATTACAGCTATAACAATCTCAGCCAACTGACGGAAATTATCCAAGCTAATCAAGCTAAGACTACATATACCTATGACAATTTAGCAAGACTAACGGCGGTTACGGATGCTAATCAAAATGTGACTAAGTATGAATACGATGCTTTTTATCGCCAAACTGCAACGATTTTGCCGATGGGTCAGCGCAATCTGACGGTTTACGATAAGTTTGGACAAACTGTCAAAACCACTGATTTTAATGGCGATAGTATTAATTATGCCTATGATGCGATCGGGCGGTTAGCAAATAAAACCTTTACTGATTCTAGGGTGGCGACGGTTTCCTATACCTATGATGCGGTGACTTCGCAGTTAAAGACGGTCACTGATGGGCGTGGTGTAACCAGCTATAGTTACGACCAACGCGATCGCCTCAAAACAACGATTATGCCAGACCAAAAGTCAGTGACCTATGGTTATGACTTGTTGGATAACGTTACTTCGGTAACGACTCAAGCTTCGACAACCAACTATAGCTATGACTCTCTCAATCGTCTGGATAAGGTGAAGGATGGAACTCGTCTGTTGGCTGATTATGATTACGACCTTGTTGGGAACTTGACGCAAAAGAAACTGGCTGATGGTTCGGTGGAGTCGCGGCAATATGATGTCAGAAATCGTCTGACTCAAATAACCACCAAGAATGTTACGGGGACGGTTTTCTCTGGCTTTAGCTATACTCTCGATGCGGTGGGTAATCGCACGCAGGTGGTGGAGAATAATGGTCGAACCGTGGATTATTTCTATGATGTGGTCAATCGCTTGACGCAGGAGAAGATTACGGATGCGGCTGTGGGAAATCGCACGATTGGCTACAATTATGACCTTGTGAGCAATCGCTTGAGCAAGACTGATACGCTGGAGGGTTTGACGACCTATGCCTATGATGCGAATAATCGACTGACGAATACCACGGCTGGAACCAAGGTTACGAATTTCTCCTATGACAATAATGGTTCGCTGAAGTTGCGGAGTGATGGGACTAAATCTACTGTCTATGATTGGATTAATGATGGTGAGAATCGCTTGATTGGTGTAAATACGACCAATGCTGGTATTACTTCGCAGTCTAGTTTTGTTTATGATGCTTTTGGCAATAGGGTGTCCAGTACTACGGATGGAGTCAAGACTAATTATTTGACAGCTGCTATTTGGGATTTGCCTGAGGTGTTGATGGAGTATGACGATAACGATAATATTTTAACGGATTATACTCAGGGTATTGGTTTAGTCAGGTCGCGGCATGATGGGCTTGAAGGGTTCTATCATACGGATGCTTTGGGTTCGACTAGGGTGGTGACAGATAATGTTGGTTTAATTACTGACCGCTATACCTATGATGCTTTTGGGGTGTTGTTGGATCAATCTGGTACTTTTGGTAATTCTTCGCAGTTTGCGGGTGAGCAGAGGGATAGTGAAACTGGTTTGGATTATCTCAGGGCTAGGTATTATGACCCGCTTTTAGGGCGGTTTGTCTCGAAGGATGCTTTTGGTGGAGTGATTGAGCGACCTGCGAGCCAGAATAGTTATCTTTATGCGGATGCAAATCCTGTTAGTAATACTGACCCTTCGGGTTATTTTACGATGGGGGATGTATCGGCTACTTTGAGTGTGCTATCGACTTTAGCGGCGAGTGGTGGTGTTGGTTTTGGTGTTGGCTATATCGGTACGGCTGCGGCAACAGGTGCTAGTGGTGAACAAATCTTAGGTTTGTTTGGTGAATGGGGTGCTGGTTTTGCGAGTGGTGTATCGGGTGGTTTGTTAACTGATATCTATGAAGCTTCTTCTGGTAAGAAGATTGAGCCGAAACATTCTGCTCTATTCAATGCGGGTAATATTACTGGTATTGGTGTATCGTTCTTAGTCGGTTTGAGGGCGGCGACTTGGGCTAGTACTTCTATTGGTCGCTTACAATGGGTTGCGGGTATTGATCTTGCATTCAATGGCTATGGAGCAATTAAGGCGACTAATAATCTTTCTCAAAGCTATCAGGACAATGGCAAGTTTGAACTTGAGGACACATGGAATCTATTAGCTTTTGTACCTTTTGCGGGTTCGCTCTTAGGCGTTAAACAGTTCCTTTCGGCGAGTAGAGCAGTTAAGGGTAGTACTGAGTCTGTTGATGGCTTAATGACGGCTCAAAAGACAGTGACTAAGACTGGAAATTGCTTTGTTGCTGGTACAGAGATTCTCACGACTGAGGGTATTAAAAATATTGAGGATATTAAGGTTGGAGACTGGGTAATTGCTGACGATCCGAATACAGTCGGTGAGATTGAAGCAAAGCAGGTGCTAGATACTTTTGTCAGGCATACTACTGCTTTAGTTGATATCTACATTGATGGTGAGATCATCTCAACTACAGGTGAGCATCCCTTCTGGACTCCTGATCTTGGTTGGGTAGAAGCTAAGGATCTCCATGTTGGAAGTTTGCTACAAACTGAAGATGGTAGAATCATTGATGTAGATGGAGTTGATAAGCGTGAAGGTGACTTCACTGTTTACAATTTTAAGGTTGAAGGCTTCCATACCTATTTTGTTTCTAATCTGGGGATTTTAGTTCATAATGCTGATTGTGAGGATGTAGCTAAACTCTATAAAAGAGAGATGGAAGGTGGTATGCGAATACAAATCTCCTCCAAGGATGGTGGTACGCTATTAGATCCTAAAGATAGTGGTTGGTTTGAGCATACAGTTTTCGTGAAAAAAGGGATGGTTTATGACCCTATGGGTATGGGAGACTTAGGTGGCGTTAATCTGCCAAATCGCTCTTTTCTAAATTGGAGAGATTTCGATAGATTTGACGCAAACCCAACTCCGTGGTCTGATTGGTTAGAAGCATACGGTGGTCGCGAACGGCTCAATTTCAAAATAGATCGAAGTCCATGGGAAAATATGGATTAGACTTGTTTTTCAGAGTGTCTCAACCAATTTTATCCGAGTAAGACCCGATAAGTCTATTTTCTTTATTAGGATTTTACTACTCGAGCAGGAATATATAGCTATGCATCAAAAACTTGAGGAACTAATCAAACTGTGTAGAAGACCAACCATTGAGCTACTTAGAGAGGCACTTTTGTGTAGACAAGAACTTTCTGAAGCTGAAAGTAATTTCATTACATATATCGCGGGATTTTCTCATCATGAATTTGCCGAAAGTTTATTTTCAAATTTTAATTTATCCTTTTTAGAAAACACCTCGATATTTTTTGATCGAGAGAATAATAAGCTTCACTTCAAGATATTATTACATGACAAATCTCATTACTGTGCTAAGTTACATATGGGAAGGATAGAACGTGATTACAACTCTCCAATGTTTTGGAGTAAAATTGAATTTAGGGATAAAGATGGTTTATACATTGATAGTCTTGGAAAGCAGCTACGCGGATGCTCTGGAGATCAGGTCAGAGCCTACATCTCACAAGGAATATCAGGTGTATCTGAAAATGTAGTGTCTTATCAAAGAAATTTGCAAGGTTATTCCGTAGTTACTCATTTCGTTCGAGCGGCTGAACCTAATACGGATATCAATGTGAAAACTGTTTTCAGCCGAGTCACAGCGTGTATTTTTGTGAACACCTGCGAAAAATCTTTCTCTAATCTATCACTTGATCAATTTCAACACCGAGCCGAGCTATACCCGTTACTAAAAAGCGTATATTGGTATGTCATAGATGCCATACAGCCTGAAAGAGTTACAGATTTCCTTCAGAAAATTGAAGCCGATTTTAAACTAATGCAATATGATGTAAAATACGATTATCTTCAAGAAATACTACCTGAGATTGAGACAATGATATTAAATATTCTTTCCCATAGTAGGGATTAGAATCGCAATTCCTCGTAGTTTGGATAGAGCAAAATCGAACCTTAAGATTATTAGACCGCCTAATTCTCTCACTTTAAATAAATATACAGGTTTCGCTAGTGGCATATCTGCTAATTTCTTAATTGACGTTTATGAATTTATTTAGGACACCAAGTATGAGTCTAAAGATTCGTCACTATTCAATGCTAGTAGCTTAGGGTGAGTTACATTCCATGAACGCACCAAATAGATTTATTAGAAACCTAGCTTGTTGTTCCATCGACCTCCATACAAATATCCAAACGATTCCGTCAAAGGTGATCAGAAATTTTAGATGATGTTTTAGGCGATCAGGATTTTCTCGTTTCAGAGAGATCGCTTTCTAGCAATGAGTAGGCGATCAATGTTTTTTCAGATTTAGTGGCGATCGCTTGTTGGGATTTGTAATTGTAAAGGCGATCAGGAGTTTATTGTTTGATAGCGATCGCTTGTTGTTTTTTTGATTGTGAAGGTGATCGCTTAAGGTTGAAACTTATTATTTGCGCTCGCTTCTTTATAGAGAATATTGGGATAACTCACTTAAATTTCATCAGGATTAATCCCCAGAGATCTAAGGTATGCAGCAAGTTTTTCGTTTTTATTACGCTCTTGCTCCGCGATCGCCTCCGCCTCGCGCCGAGCCTGTTGCTCATAGGAACGCTCCAACTCAGCAATCAAGCGATCGTGTTCCGCCTCAGCATAAGAGCGCAAAATCTGATTAGAAATTGGGTCAAAGAACCGAAATCCAAGATCTGGATACAAATGTAAATCTAAACCTAACACTTCACTATGTAACGACAAAGTGCCATCAGCTAAAACTGAAGCAGCGATCGCTATGTATTTACCATTTTCTCAACGCATCAGACCTCACTCGTTTCGGAAAAAGCGATCGCTTGTTGTTTTTTGTAATTGTGAAGACGATCTGTTTTTTTAGATTTAGGAGAGATCGCTTTTTCGTTTGAGAGCGATCGCAGATTTTGAGATGATGTTTTAAGTGATCGGGAATGTCTCGTTTGGTAGCGATCGCTTTCTAGCAATGAGTAGGCGATCGGTAAATGATAGAATCCCAAAATGATCGATAATATTTGCAAATTCTTAGCCGAAAGCTTTTCCAGAGACTTCGCCAGTTGGATATTGGGCGAAGCGATCGCCCTAACCAAAATCGAACCCTCGGAACTCTCAGTCGAACCAATTCGCGCCGACTCCGTGATATTTCTCGAATCGACCAAAATTATTCTGCATATCGAATTTCAGACCGAAGCAAATCAAAATATCCCCTTCCGCATGGCTGACTATCGACTGCGACTATATCGTAAATTCCCAGAAAGACAAATACATCAAGTCGTTATCTACCTCACCCCCAGTCAATCTCCCCTAGTCCATGAAACAAACTTTAGCATTGGCAAGCTAAACCATGAATTTAACGTCATCAGACTATGGGAACAGCCCACAGAAATATTTCAGCAATACCAAGGACTCTTTCCCTTCGCTGTACTAACAAAAACCGAAAACCCCACAGAAACCCTAAGACAAGTTGCCAAACAAATCGAAAATATTACCGATAAACAAGTACAAAGCAACGTCGCCGCATCGACAGCTATAATATCGGGTATAGCCCTGAATAAAGAGATCATCCAAAGACTTTTAAGGAGCGAAATCATGAAAGAATCAGTTATTTATCAAGAAATTCTACTAGAAGGCAAAGCTGAAGGCAAGGCTGAAGGCAAGGCTGAAGGCAAAGCTGAAGGCGAGGCTGAAGGTCTAGCTAAAGCAACGAAACAAATCGCCATAAACATGATGCGTTCCAATATGTCTATGGATTTAATCGCCCAATTCACAGGACTAAGCCTCAAACAAGTCCAAAAACTGCAAAAACTTGCTGCCCAACCAGCCAAGAAGCCAAAGTCATCCAAAGCCAAAGCCTAAATCATCTTATACCAATTCACTGTAGTGTTGTCTCACTTCAGTGAATTAAACAACAAACCCAGTAAGGTTTTGAGATTCCCAAAATGGCAACGCCATTTTGGGAATTGGTATTAGAGACAAACAGAGGCTTTAGGCTTTGCCAGATAAAACTAGCGGACAAACTTGAGACTTTCGGTGTTTTTGACAAAGAAATCAGTAAACAGACTAATGACAGTGCGATCGCGAATTTTGATATTCGCCATCAGCGACATACCAGACTGCAAACGAATTTCGCGACCATTAATACTCAAAGACTGTCGTTCCATGAGCACCTTCGCAGGAAAGCGATAGGTCGGATGGGATTGATCGGGTGGTAAGGCATCAGAACCAATCCAGATTAACTTCCCCTTCACATCTCCAAACTCAGTAAAAGGGAAAGAATCAATCCGCACATCAACAGGCATATTCTCCTTCACAAAACCAATATCCTGATTAGTGATAAACACCTTCGCGACCAGTAGATCATCGGGCACGATTTTGAGAACGACCTCACTCGCATTCATATTCGCCACATAGCCCAGCCCAGCCTTCAACTCAAATATCGTACCCGCCGCAGGAGCCCGCAGCTCTTGGTATTTGAGAGTAACCTCTGCCTGCCGAACCTGACCATCAATCTCCGCAATCCGCTTACTGTTATCCACTAGAGCCTTAGTAAACTGGCTGTCAATCTCCGCCATCCGCTTAGTATTATCCGCAATTTGAGCGGTCAATTCCTTGCGCGTCGTATCAAAGGTATTATTAAGACGAGCCTTACCTTCAGCGATCGCTGCCTTAATCCGCATTTCCTCCTGCGCAAGCTGACGGATCTCGGATTCTGTCGTCATTACCTGTTGTTTTTGCTTGAGATATTGGGAACGAGGAATCCCGCCCTCTTTGGCAACAACCTCAATATCATCGAGAATTTTTTTGTCGATCGCCAACGAACTCTGACGACCAGCACGGTTAATCCGCGTTTGGTTGAGCTGTTCTACTAACTGAGCGATATTGGCTTCAGCCGCTTGAGATCTAGAACTCAGTTCAGCTCGATTAGCGATCAGCCGATCCTGCTGATCGCTCGTCAAACTAGCACTCCCCCCATTGACCTGCATCCGATACATTTCGATTTCCGTAGCCAGAGCTTCACGATTGCGGGCAAGGGCAAGGAACTCCGCAGGCACAGCCACAGCCTTCGCAGGGTCAATGACCGAACGCTTGCCATTGAGCACATCCCGATAGAACTGATTTTCCTGTTGCAAATTCCGCCGCAATTTTTGGAGCGACTCAAGCTGAGCCTTAGCGGCGGTTGCATCAATCCGCAGCAAGACATCTCCCGTTTTGACCCTCTGACCATCCTGCACTAAGATCTCCTTTAGTACACCATTGGCCGGTAAACGCACCTCTTTGACTGCCCCCTGAGGCTCTAATTTCCCTTGAGCGGGAATAGACTCCTCAATCTTGGCTACCGAAGCCCAAACCAAGCCTACGGTTAACGCACCTAGAAAAGTCCATAAAATTGTTTGAATCCATTTAGGCGATTGACTCAATACTAAGGGTTGATCGAAACTATTTTGGGAAGAGTTGCCCTTGGGTGTTTTTGCATTATTTTTTGAGTTGTTTTTCGCGTCATTATTTTCGTTCTTACTGCCATCCCCCATGTCTTGAGGCGATATTACTTCTAAATGCTGCGATTGAATTTCCCCAAGATCGCGATCGCCATTTTGTTGCTTCCCATTTTGCTGCTTCCCACTTCCATTCATCATATTTTTACTGCCACCGAATTGAATTTTCTCCAAATATTAAATCCATCAAGTTATCCCAAAGCTAAAAATGGCTATGCCATTTTTAGCTTTTCAAACCGTTGCTAGGCTCGGTTTTAATTCCCAAAAGACTATGGGTCTCCAGCCGCTTCCTGTTGGCGATATAAGCAGTAGTAATTGCCTTCGATCGCCATCAATTCATGGTGAGTTCCCTGCTCCGCCACCCGACCGCTATCCATCACCACAATCAGATCGGCATTCCGAATCGTCGCCAGACGATGGGTAATAAAAAAGACCGTTCGACCCCGAAACTCTTCGGCAAGATTCAAGCAGACTTGGCGCTCGGTATTATAGTCTAAAGCACTCGTTGCTTCATCCAGAATTAATAGTTTTGGTTTCTGCAATACTGTCCGCGCGATCGCTATTCTTTGTCTTTGCCCCCCTGACAATGCGGCTCCCCGTTCGCCCACCCTTGATTCATATCCCTGAGGTAGCTGCATGATAAAGTCATGGGCACAAGCGATACGCGCGGCTGCAATGATTTCGTCGGGACTAGCATCGGGATTGGTCAAGGCAATATTTTGCTGGACGGTTCCATCAAAAAGTAACGTATCTTGTAAAACTACGCCGATCTGTCGGCGTAATGAATAAAGCTCGACCTTACCGATATCATACTCATCGATGAGAATCCGACCTGCTTCGGGATCGTAGAGTCGCGTCAATAATTTTGTCAGGGTACTCTTGCCCGCACCGCTAGTACCTACGACTCCGACAAACTTACCTGAAGGGACTTCTAAATTAACGCTATTAAGCTGTAGGTTCCCATGGGGATTGAAACGGAAATTGACATTTTCATAGCGGACGGCTCCTAAGATCGCGGGCATGGGAATATTGCGACGACCTGCGGCTTCTTGTTCTTGGGGATGATTGATGATATCGCTGAGGCGTTCTAGGGAGAGGGCGGTCTCTTGGAAATTTTGCCAAAGCTGAATCAGGCGCAGTAATGGCGATGTCGTATAGCCAGCAATGATCCGAAAGGCGATTAGCTGCCCTAAGGTTAGCTTGCCGTCGAGAACTAGATATGCGCCGACCCATAGCAATAGCAAACTAGAGAACTGGTTTAAGAACTGGCTCATCGAACCTGCTGTAGTCGAAGTCACCACCGTTTTAAATCCATCGGACATATAACGGGCATAGCGTCGTTGCCATTCCCACCGTGATTGCAATTCAATGCTTTGGGCTTTCACTGTCTGGATTCCTGAAACCACTTCGACCAGATAGGATTGCGTCTCGGCGTTGCGTTCGGCTTTTGTCCGCAGTTGCGATCGCACGATGGGGGCAACGATGAAGGTGAGCAGTCCAAATAGCGGCACTGTCCCTAGGGCTACTAGGGTTAGGAGCCAGCTATAGAAAATCATGACGACGATGTAGATTACCGAAAAGACGGCATCAAGAACGACGGTAAGTGCTGTACCCGTGAGAAATTGACGGATGTTTTCTAGTTCGCCAATGCGACTAGATAGTTCACCAACTGAACGCTTCTCGAAATAACGCAAGGGCAGTCTGACCAAGTGGTCGATGGTTTCTGAGCCTAAGGTTAGGTCGATGCGATTGGTTGTATTTACAAATAGATAGGTTCGCAATGCGCTGATGACTGCTTCAAATACAGCGATCGTCAACAGGAGTATGCCTAGGGTATTTAAGGTTGCAGGGGCATTTTGATTGATTACTTTGTCGATGATTACCTGAGTGATCAGCGGATTTGCCAATCCCAATAGCTGTACAAAAAAAGAAGCAAATAGAACGGTGATCAGGGGACTGCGATAGCGCTTGAGATAGGGTAAGAACCAAGATAAGCCAAATTTCTGTTTGGGTGTGTCTTTGGTTGGTTGAACAATTAAAATCTGTCCTGATTCCCCCCATAGCTCGGCGAATTGCGCTATTTTTTTAATCGTAATTCCTTGTTCGGGAATACCTAATACCAGTTCGCGATCGCTGGTTTTATAGAGAACGGCAAAGGTATCTTGCCAAGGTAATAGGGCGGGGGTGGGAATCTGGCTAATTGCGCTGGCGGGAATGGTGACTAATTGTCCGTTTAAGCCCATCAGTTCGGCAATCATGCCGCATAGTTGGAGAGAAACTTTTTGGGAACGTTGGTATTGGCTGGCGATCGCGCGGGCGATCGCATGGCGATTAAAGGGCATTCGCCAGTATTTGGCTAGCATCTCAAAGCAAGCGACTGAGGCCTCGATGGGTCCCCTACCATATATATGGGGATAGTCTTGTATCTTTCGCTCGTCAATATCGGCAACCGTTGGTAGGTCGGGGGCATAGGGGATATCAAAGGCAGTGGGGTGGGGCGGTATTTCTGCGATTGCTTCGATGGGAGGGGCAAAGTTGTCGCGCAGACCAATCAATCGTAGATAGCTATCTTCGGGAATTTCGATAAAATCGCGTTTCAGTTCGAGGCGACTTCCCACGGGAATTGGGATGTTTTGACCGCCACTTACTAGCCAAATAAAGTCGGGAGCGAGTTTTGTGAGGGGTATTTTTCCCGATGAGAAGGTCGTTACGGCTGCTTGTTGCCAAACCTCGCGGGTTAGTTGGGGAAAGTTGCTGGGGGCTTGCGCCCTTCGTTCCATTTCAATCGTTAGGAGGTCGAATACTTCCGAGGTCGAGATTTGATTGCTAAATGCAGCCTTAAATGCTGGGTCGCGATCGCAGAATTGCAGGAAATCTCTTGCGTCTAGGGCAAAACAGATGCTTTCAATGGAGGCGATCGCTGTTTCGCAGGGTAGGTTGCGCATCAGGCTTGCCCAGCCGATTATGGCTCCTGGTTTAAGGATCTCTAGGGTGATCGGGGATGTTGTTTGTGGTATTTGGGCAAGTAGTCGGGCTTGTCCTTCCCATAAAAACATGATTTGGGCTGGCATGGTCTCGCGCCGCAAAATCACTTGCCCCATGCGATAGCGTAATGGTTGGAGGCGATCGCTTAGTTCTGTTAAAAGTTGCCGATCGATAGTTTGTAATAGGGGGATGCGATCGAGAAGTTCTTGAATTGCATGGATTTTGGTGGTCATTCAAAATTAAGGACTAACGGCGAGACTACTGGTTATTATCATATTTTGTTCTTGTAACTTTTGCTCTTGCAAAAATTCTTCAAATAATTGATTGAGTAGTAGTTGCTGGGTCTGAGGGTCAAATTGGGCGGGCATTAGTTTCTCTAGCCGTAAAATTACGAACCATTCTTCTAACAGAAATGGTGGATGTATTTGTTGGGGACGACTGTTGCGCAGTTTATCCGCCATGATGGGTGGTAGTTTACTGAGGGCTATGGGTCCAATCTGTCCTCCTGTTTGGGCTTCTGCTCCCTGTGAGTATTGGGATGCGAGTTCGGCAAAGGATTGCTCGCCTCCTTGAATCCGAAAGAATAATTCTTGGATAAGTTCGGGGTTTTTATGTCTTATGAGGGAGTAGGTGGCTCGATCTAGGTTGGCGCGATTGTTTAAAAAGGTGGATTCCAGTCGGTTGCCCCATGTTTGCTGTTTGAATTTTTCGATTTTGTATTCGCGCAGAGCGATCGCTTGTAGTTGGATGTCCGTAAGAGAATAAATCTGGATGTATTTCTGAACTGCTTCTTGGCTCGTCAATTGGTAGCGTTGCTGGAATTGTTGTAATGCGATGGCAATCTCTTCTGGGCTAATGCTTATGTTGGCAATCTCGCGATCTATGGTTTGTTCCCGTTGAAAGTTTGGGAGTAGGCGATAGGTGGCTAGTAAGGACAATATGCTTTCGATCTCGATTTTATCTATCGTCAACTGGGCTCTCATGTTTCTAATTTCTAAAATGTTAATAAGTTAGGTGTCTATCCCCGAATCACAATGATTTCTCGTCCTGCGGGACTAATCACATTTTCAGTGGTGGTGCGATCGCTTAGCGATGGTAACCCAGAACGGCGATCGAAAATCACTAACCATCCTGTATTCAAACTCAATCCTGATAAATATTTATCTAACTGCTTTAATCCTTCCTTGATTGGATCTGGTCTTTTATCAGCCCAAACTTTCAACTCCATTCCCAAAGTTACTTTACCATAGCGCAAACAGATATCCATTCTTCCCGAACCAATCGCATATTCTCTTTCCAGCGTCCCAGCACCATTCACAACCCGATGCAAAAATGCCATCAGCACCAGATGGGGCGCAATCTCTGGATAGTTAGCACTCTTAAATAATGGCTCACCATGTTGTCGCCAAAAAACTAGAAAAGCATTAAGTAGGACTTCAGCATTGAGACTTCCATCAACATTCAGCCAGCTAGGTTGAATCATCGGCAGACTATCCTGCACTCCTTGAGATAAAACTCTGGGAATAACTTCTTGATAAATCGGATTCGCAATCTTCAAACCACCTTCCTGACTTCGCACCACTAAACCTAAGTCCAACAAATAACGCCGATCGTCATCGGTCGTGTCTCCTAACTCTAATCCAGATAAAATGGGTTGAATTATGGCTCTGACTCGATCTTCCCGTAATCTTTCGGCAAGGCTATCCAGATGCGTATCCTGTCTCTTAATCAGTATTTCCTTCGCTTGATTCACTAAGTCAGGAGTAATCGGAATTGCAGGATCTTTCGTAATGTATTCCACAATTTCCTTGGCGATCGCATTCACTAACCAAGGCTGTCCCTGTGTCAAATGAAAAGCCAAATCAACTGCTTCAGGCGTAAATACCTGCCCCGTCGCATTCGTATGTTGCTGGTAGAGATTCCGCACGTCCTCAAGGGTAAAGTTACTTAAGGTAAAGGATCGGACTTTGATGTTAAAAGGGCTGGAGGTATTTAGGCGAGTACCTACGGAAGGCGAAGCGCCTACGCTTCCTCCTGACGCATATTTATAATCCCGCACATCGCGCATCCCCACCAGCGCCACTGACTGGGGAAATCCCTGAGGACGACGCGGAAATCCAGACCTAATTTGCCGAAGTACGGAAACTAAAGTCTCATCACTCAAAGCATCGATTTCATCGAGAAACACTACCAATGGTCTTGGCGATTCCTGTGACCATGCTGCCAAAAAAGCGCCGATATGACGACCTGATTCTCCTAAAATGCTATGACTGGGGTGCAACTCTGATGGTAAATAAAACTTAATTGCATCCTGCCACTCATCCAAAATTGCCCGCCCTGCTAATTCTGGGTCATGGGAAAATACAGCCCCTACTTCCAGCGATAACATCACTGCCGTATATTGACCACTCGCCGTTAGCTCTTGGGCAAGTGTCAGCATCGCTGTAGTCTTACCCACCTGCCTTGGCGCATGAATTACGAAATAGTTACGCTGGGCAATCAAATTAACTATTTCAGGAAGCCGATCTGTAGCCGACAACATGTAATGAATATCAGCTTGGCAAGGACCAGCGGTATTAAACCATTTTGGCATAACGAAAACTAACTAACGGGCAGATACCCCTTCAATATATATCAACGCGCCAAGCAAACCTCCTCAAACCTCGAAAACGTTTTGGTGTTGCCATTTTGGGAATTGCTATTAGAGAGACTAAGAAAGAAATAAAAATTATCACGTGACAATTGGATAGTAAAGTTTGGTAGGTTCCCAATGTAGGACTATCCCATATGACTAGTCCTGTGGTGGGGTTAATCGCTAGCCCTGTCGCGCCACCCCCATTAATTAATCCATAGCTCAAGCTATCTCCCGCATCAACATCGGTCGCTACGACTTGATAGCGGTACTTACTTTTCACGTCATCTTTGAAAAGTAAACGAGAAGGGGGTTTCAGGTAGATGGTACGGATGGGGTTAAAGTAGTAAAAATAAAGTAAAAGCAGGCAAGAAAAATGTTGAACTGGTGGGACAAGAATTTTGCAAGTTGTGAATTAGGGGATGAGAGACTAAGCGACAGAGCCTACTCAATCGGTAAAAAAATAAGTGAAGGATTTGGGAAAGCGTTGTCCGAGATATTTAAGAGTGGCTCTGAGTTAAAAAGAGCTTATGAGTTTTCGGCAATCACAAAACAGAATTTAGCAAGATCATAAAACCGCACTGTAAAATGACCAGTGAAGCCGTGGAAGAACAAGAAGAGGTCTTATGTATAGGAGATACCACCTATCTAGATTATGGCAAAATTAAAGCCAAACGGGAAGGTTATGGACCAACAGGAAACGGTGGGAACGGATTAATTCTGCACAGTGCCTTAGCGATCGCGCCCGAGCAAGGACAAGTAATCGGGTTGTTATGGCAAAAATTGTGGAACCGCGAACCAAAAGCCAAGCCACCGCAAGATGAGACTCCAGAAGCGAAAAAACAACGAAAGGCGCTTGCCCGAAAAGCATCCCGACAAAGGTTATTCAAAGAAAAAGAGTCCTATCGATGGGTAGAAGCGATGACCGAAGTCGAGCATCAAGTCAGTAGCAGCACCCATGTAATTCATATTTTCGACCGTGAAGGAGATATCACCGAAGTCTTCGACCAAGTACGACAACTGAAACATACAGGGGTATTAGTAAGAGCAGCCCATGACCGTAGCTTAGACCAAAATAGCGAACGACTATGGCAAAAACTGGAGTCGCAACCCGTAAGATTTGAACAGGAAATCAAAGTACCAGAGACTGGTAAACGTAAAGCCCGTATCGCAAAACTGGCAGTACGATTGAGACTGTCAAGCATTTTGTGTAAAGTCTAGAAGCTAGATGTGGAGACGATCCTCAAAGAGGATGGCAAAGCGATTAAGAGCAGGCTTCCAATCACGAATGGGCATTGTCCACTTCTTCGAGATATTTCGCATTGCCAAATAAACCAGCTTGAAAGCAGCCTCATCCGAGGGGAAAATCTGTTGAGATTTAATCACCTTCCGCAAGCTACTATTCATTGACTCAATGGCATTAGTGGTATAAATCGCCCTGCGAATCTCAGGGGGGAAAGCAAAGAAGGGGATAATATTCGCCCAATGACTGCGCCAAGACTTGGAGATCGACGGATATTGTTTGTCCCATTTCTCAGCAAAGAGTTCGAGATTAAACTCAGCCTCCGATTCCGTCGCCGCAGCATAAATCGCCTTGAGGTCAGCACAAACTTGTTTGCGTTGTTGCCAAGGTACAAAAGCGACCGAGTTTCTGACCATGTGGACAATGCATAACTGCACCTGTGTCTTAGGAAATACCGTCTCAATCGCATTAGGGAAACCAGTCAAGCCATCGACGCAAGCAATCAAGATATCTTTGACCCCACGGTTGTGAATTTCGGTGAGTACAGATAACCAGAATTTTGCCCCTTCATTCGGGGAAATCCACATACCCAATAATTCCTTGTACCCGTCCATATTCACCGCCAAGGCAAAGTACAAGGATTTATTGATCACTCGTCCATTGTCTCGAACTTTGATGACTAAACAGTCCAGAAATACGATCGGATAAACCGCATTGAGGGGACGGTAGGGCGCATTGCTTGACTTCATCAATTACCTCATCAGTGACATTGGAAATAAGCGTTGGTGATACTTCGACCCCATACATTTCTTGCAACTGGGCTTGGATATCCCTGACACTCATACCTCGCGAATACAAGGCAATGATCTTCTCGTCTAATCCTGACAGTCGATTTTGTCCTTTCTTGACCAGTTGTGGTTCAAACTCTCCTTGCCGATCGCGGGGGACTGCGATTTCGGCTACACCAAAGTCGCCTTGGACTTTTTTCTGGCTATAGCCGTTACGACTGTTGCTTTGCCCTTCTGGTTTCGATTCATGCTTCTTGTACCCTAGATGGGTCGATAATTCTGCTTCCAATGCTCGCTCCACTAGTGCGGTGGTTAGTTGTTTCAGGATTCCTCCTTCTCCGAATAGGTCGGGTGGAGTTTTACATTCTTGCAGTAATTCATCGAGCAATTCTTTGCGTATATTCATCGGTTTTAGTGTTAGTTATTGTGTGTCTAGATTATCTCTCTGTATATATCCCAGACTTTACACAAAATACTCTACACTCTCGTACGATTTTCTAAGGTTCATCTACGGGTTCCCTATCGTTTTGACAATCGTGACCCACTACCAGTTTATGCTGTCTATGCCACTGAAATCGATTGCCCTGAAGGTGAAAGCTCTTTGGAATGGATGCTCCTGACCACTGAAGTCGTAGCAGAACTAGAGGTGGCTATTAAGATTTTACGTTGGTATACTTATCGTTGGCGTGTAGAGGATTTTCATAAAATCTTTAAGTCTGGCTGTCAGTGTGAGCCCTATAGACTTGCTGCTGAAGGGATGAAGACATTGTTAGGATTTTTAAGTGTCTGTGCGGTCGAACTTTTACAGGTTACTTATCTCCATCGAAATCAACCTGATACTCCTGCGGTTGAGATTCTTTCTCCTCTCCAAATTCAGGTTTTAAAAGCTCGATTTCCTAAATCTCCTCCTGTTTTAACCGTTGCGTGGGCTATCGAATCGATTGCTTTCCTTGGCGGGTATCTTGAGCATCGTCGCAAATCTCCCATTGGTATTCAAGTTCTCTGGCGTGGTTGGTCTAATTTACGTGAACTTTGCCAAGGCTGGCTTCTTGCCCAAATTCATACTTAACGGGAAAAGTAAGGATAGCGGTAGGGTTTCGTCGTATCGATTTGAGCGATCGGGGTGGAGGTGATACTGGGGCTTTGTCTAGGTTCCACAATAGGCGATCGCCATTCGGGTCACTGCCACTCAGGTCATATTGGTATTTGATATGCTAATGGGAGTTAAGGAGTATTTTCAATATGACCCAACTAGTGAATATTTAAAACCCACATTCCGCTCTTATTTTACTGAAAAAAGTATTTAGAAAACAAATCCTTATACAGTAAGTGTTTTGAGCTTTGCCAGCAAAAATATCACTATCTTAATACTTTAAATAGTGATGCACTAATAGGAATTAATATCATTAATTTTTCCAAAAATCACTGAAACCCTCATTGTCTCGTTTTAAATATTTTTAGGCTTCCATTACGAGCGGAATGTGGGTTTAATCCCATCAAGTATAGGCACAATATCCACATCTGTAGTGGTTTATGGTGTCCTGCAAATATTGTGTCGGTTAGATCGTCAAAGTTGGTGTTACAAGTTTTACACTGGTATCGTTGGCGAGCAGGCTGTGTTTCATCTTTGCCGCGCTTGATCACCACTAGGCTTTGACATTTTGGACAGCATACTCCTCTTGTCCATCGCATCTGACGCACTGTTTCGTAGCATTTTGCGTCGTCGATTAGATGGGTTAAGTTCACACTCAGCATAGTGATCGCTGCTTTTGGATTTCGCTACAATATTATCAATTTCTGCCTTTCTTTACCTCCCCAAAACACCTATTGAGCCATAAGACATCTATAAACTAGTATTTTTTGCTTAGCGATAAAGAATTTAAAGTGAAAGATACAATTTTTGACTGCTTTAGCATTGCTCTGGAGAATATTCATTGACAGACACTAGGACTCAGCCTTACTTATCCCTCTTTAACAGTCCAGTGCCAAGCTATAAGCTAGAGTCATGACATAATTATGATTCTGAGTTATATCCAATTTCTTGTAAATCCTTATTTACTAACTCAATTGAGGCTTTAGGGTTGAGGGCATAAATAATACTTGATGTTAATGCTTTGCGTGAAAAAATATGAATAATTGATTCGATTTTTATATTGATTTCATAGTATTCTTCAGCCCATTTTTGATATTGTTGCGGACTATAAACTAAAAATGGTAGCAATTCTTCAGAACCATCTTGAAAGTTTATTTCTCCAACTTTCCATGAAACATCTGAATAGTTTCTCCATATGCAAAAAGTCGTTTCCTCAGGAATCAGCGATACTTCTTGCAAATAGTCTTTAAAGTGAGGAGGAACTGAATCTAGAATATCTGTAAATATACAAGATTTATCTGGATTGAAATGGTTTATTGGTGCTTCATGATCAAATCCTTTAATCAAACAACCGTAAGAATCAAACACAACAAATAAGTGATTGCCACTACCATTATTCAAAGAGGCTAGAGATGTATCTTTAGCCCAATTAGAATTAAATGAATAATAGCGATACTCCCACTCGGGCGATAAAATAGAATCTAAAGTTGCTAAAGACTGAAGGTTAAACATTAAGATATCAATACTTGGTAAGTCTTTTAAATCATGCGTTGAGATCATTTGATGTACTATCCCTTACTTTTAAATAACGTTGCCAACAATCATCTTTGGTTTTGCGAATTGCTATCCATCCCGACGGTAAGTCGGCTAGCTCTAAAATACTTTGATCCAACTTGACTATTGTTCTTAATGCAATAATCTTTGGTGTGTCTTTACTGATATTTTTCCCAGAAAGAAATTGCCAAGAATCGTCTTCAATATCGTGTGAAACATACAGAATAGGATGGTTGCCTGATACAATTGCCTCTGTTGTAAATACGGCAAGGTTCTGAGGCTCCATAAATAGCCAATCCTGAGGCAAGATATTAGTCATAATAATTATTGGTTTGATTTTGCTCTATTGTTTGCCCTTGAGATAACCTTAGCATTTTTGTAACTATTGGTTCCAGCAGAAACATCTGGATCAGCAGGGTTTTTAGGTATTATATGATCTACTTGAGCTTCATTCTGGGGTGGTGTTATTCCTTTTATACTTTTTTGACTTGGAACAAGCAATTCATCAGTATCATCATCTCTTAATTCTCCTCCATTTCTACTTCGATTTTCTTCTAATATTTTACGCTTCTGAGCAGCAGTAAAGTCTTTACCTGCTCCTACGCTAGGTGAGTCTTGTAAATGAGAATATGGACTATCATTAGAAAGAAAAATATGAGTTAGAAGAAGACCGCCTAAGTCTTTACCAAAATTAATATCGTTCGGGCTAAAACCACCATCGGCAGCAGGAAAAGTTTCGATCCAGTCGCGCCAACTTTCGTTGGAGTCACGACCCTTATTCGTATTGATAGAATTAGGATCGAAATCATCATTAGGATTGAAATCACCATCGGGAAGAGGATAACCATAAGCTAAGTCACGCAAAACAGAATCGATATCTTTACCAAAATTAATATCATTCGGGTCAAAAACACCTTGCTTTTCTGTAAAGCTTGACGGAAGAGTGCCATCAGCAGCAGAATTAGGTACGAGAAGTTTTACAACAAATGCGCCAGCAACAATTATAACGAAATGCGTAGCTTCAAAAGCAACCCCTCTTAAAGCCGCTTGTACAATAAAGCTAGCAACATTTACAGAAGCATAAGCAATACTACTGAGAATTCCAATGATTGCAGTCGATTCAGTAGCACCTAATGCATCGTAACCCGAAGGGTCAGTAAAGTTAATCGGATTATTATTCGCATAAGCATAGGGATTCTTAGAAATGGGACTACTCATACGCCCACCAAAAGCATCCTTCGAGATAAACCTGCCTAAATCCGAATCATAGTATCTAGCTCTGAGATAATCCAAACCAGTGCTATCCCTCTGCTCACCCGCAAACTGGAACGAATTACTAGAATTACCAGCACTGGCAATCAACTTGCCAAAGGCATCATAGACATATCTGTCTGTCACCTGACCCGAACTATCTGTTAACAACCTCGTTGAACCTAACCCATCAGAATGGTAGAAACGCTCACCACTAGCACTATCAGACTTGATTAAACCTAAACCGAAAGTATACCTATTCAGAACCTGACCATTAACATCAGACTCTTGCAGCACCTTCGCATTACCTCTCGAATCAAGCAGATAATTCTTTCTGACTCCATCGGTAATACTCGCCACGCGATTTCCATTCGCATCATAAATATAATTCGATTGGGAAGTGACTCCATTATTAGTCGAAGTTACACCTACTAAGCGATTTTCACCATCATTAATCCAATCATAAACAACCGTATTCGTGCCATCAGATTTAGTCAGAGTCGAACCGTTATTGTCATAGGTAAAATTGGTGACCTTGTTGCCATTAGTCGTATTTTTGAGACGATTATTTGCATCATAGAGATAGGTAGTGATACCACTAGCAGGATCGGAATCATTCCGCTTCAAGCGATTTCCCACAGGGTCATACTCATAAGAGATCGTTCTATTTCCCAAAATCGAATCGGTCATAGACTCCGATTGCAACTGATTCACCACATCATAGGCATAGTTGACAGTGCGACCATTATTCTCAACCACCTTAGTTCTATTGCCCACACCATCCAACGTATAGGCATAACTAGAAAGTACTGTCCCCGAAGAGTCATTGGTAATCATTCCCGTCAATCGGTTAGCAGCATCATAGGTCTGCGACTCAGTCGTACCATCCGCTAACACCGTACCAATCAGATTACCTGCGGCATCATAGCTATATTTGGCTAACTGAATACCTGAAGTCACCGTATCAAGGCGATTCAGCTTATCGTAAGCATAATTAACCGTATTCGCCGCCGTCGTCAAAGTTTTGAGATTGCCCAACGCATCATAGCTATAGCCCACTGTCTGACCATCAGGACTCGCAACCAAATTCATACGATCATAACTATCAAAACTATATGTAGTCACACCCCTACCATCCGTCACCGTCTTGATTTGCGAAGTCACAGGATCATAGGAATAACCCACCGTCGCCACACGCGGATCGGAGAAGGATTTATTAGCCAATCTGCCATAGAGATCGTAGGCATAGGTAATCACATTGCCATTGAAATCCGTCGTCTTCGCCACCTGACCGAAATTATTGAAAATCGTCGTAGAACGCTGACCCAAAGCTAGATTTGTCGCCACCTTGCGGTTAAACGCATCATACTCATAGGTGGTTTTATTGCCATTGGCATCCTCAAACAACGTCTGACGACCTAAATTGTCATAGCCGTAAATGGTAGTCGCTTGATTCGCCAACTTCACTGAAGTTAGTTCACCCAGATTATCGTAGGCATATTCCGTAGTATGCAGATTCGCATCCTTAACCGCGATCGCCTGTCCGAATTGGTCATAGGTCGTTTCGGTTCTATTGCCATTACCATCAATCACCGCCGTCCGCCGATTGTACTGGTCATATTCATACTTGGTTTCATGACCCAAAGCATCAGTCACCTTAACCAGACTGCCGCGACTGTTGTAGGTAAACTGAGTGCGTTGATTGAGCGCATCAATCATTGCCGAAACTTTGCCAAAGGCATCGTATTCATAGGAAGTCGTTTGACCCAGTTGATTAGTTTCTGACTTGACACGACCTAAAGCGTCATAGACCACCGTAGATGTAGTGCCATCAAAGTATGTATTCACACTAGAGCGACCTTGAGTATCCAGCCCTATCTGGGTTGTGCGATTCTTCGCATCAGTGACAGAAGTAACCTGACCGCCTGTGTTGTAGGTATAGGTGGTGTCATTGCCAATCGGATTACCAAAGAAATCGCTCTCTTGAGAGATCCTTCCTAACGCATCGTAAGTATATTCAGTGCGACTGCCAAAAATATCGATTGTTGCCTTAATCCGACCCGATGCGGTGTACTCGATATGCTCTTTGGGATTGTCGCTATTGTCGTTAGGCGTAAGGTCAGGGAAGATGGTATCGGTCAATTGACCCAATGCGTCATATTCATAGCGAGTTTGCAATCCCGTCGCCGATGTTTTGGAGATAACTCTTCCCACGGCATCATATTCAGTGAGCAATACAGGATTATCCGCAGCGTTATTCGGCGTATTGTCTGGCAGAATGACCTTTATTTGTTGTCCCTTCTCGTCATAGAAATACTCAGTACGATTACCTCTTATATCTATTGTCGCCGTGACATTGCCATTGGCATCATATTCAGTACGGCTGACATTCCCCTGCGGATCGGTAATCGATGTCACCCTTCCTGCCTTGTCATAGGTATAGCTGATATTGAGCGTCTGATTTTCGGTCGGGAAAACCATCGATAGGTTCGTGACTTTGCCATTCAGGTCATAGGTGGCAGTTACTAGAAACAGGAATAGAAATTTCTAATTACAACAAAAATTTTGATATCCTCAATTCTAAAAGCCAGCCTAAACCTAAACCAGCTAAAGTCACTAAAAGTAAGATAAAGAAAATATAGAACTTATTCATACTCTTTTGAAGTTCATTTTTGACTTGCGACATTCCCGAAGTTATACCCCAGAAAAGAAGTAAAAGAACAATCCCTAAAATCTCATCAGACAAAGTATCTGCACCACCAATTTGAGGATCTCCGCCAACACATCCTTGATCCTCCTTAGGTTGTGGTTCTTTCTCTTTTTCTCCTCTATAAGAGACAAAACAAACACAACCTATGGAAAAGATCAGAGTAAATATGAAAAGAGAAGAAAAGAAGTGAAAGGTTATAAACCCTAACATTACATAAAAAATAATAATGATTGATATGAATTTTAGTAGAGATATTGAGACCATTTTTACTTCCTTAATAATTGGTTGTTAAACTACTAAGTTAACTAGGAGGCAACAAAAGAGATGGCCAGTAGATTGAAACGCCAGAGGCTAATCCTCCTCCCCATATTGGTGTTGGTGGAGTAGCGCTTGTAGGTGATTGCTTATAATAAGCTCCGACTCCCCATCCAGCAATAAAGCCTCCATTAACAGCAGAAACTCCTCCTCCAGAGACTAAAGTTCCTCCCAAAAGAAAATTCAATGCAAAAGTTTGTGGACCTGCACCTATAATACTAGGCGATTCAATTGAAGCATCAGCATTAATTACTGTGTAGCCTCCAATACCCGCATTTGCTATCCCAATACCAAGACCAACGATAAGCCAATTGCCTGAAAAACTTGGGACTTCATCAACTGTTTTTGCGGAGAGAATTCCCCCAGCAAGATTAATGCCACCCAGATATTTAGTGACAGCAGGAGGAAGAATACCTAGAGTGAGTTTACCTGACCAATCAATATCTTTACGCAATGTAAGTGCTGATGTTAATTGAAAGGCTGAAACCAAACCAGATGCGGCAAGAAGACTATCTAACATTGAATTAGCAACACTTATATCTAAAATACTTATAGCAGAATTTCCACTAGGATCTTGGAAAGAGATAGGATTATCATTTCCGTAAATAAAACGATGTCTGGACATCGGATTCATCGAATTTCCTTCAAAGGGATCGACACTATTAAATCTTCCAAGATTAGGATTGTAATATCTCGCTCTTAAATAGTAATCACCAATATTAGAATCAAACTGTTCGCCTCGATAGAGATAACTGTTTGGAGTATTTCCTGTTGATCGCAACAAAGTTCCATAAGCATCATAGTTATAGGTATCCGTGATGACACCTGAGCTATTCGCCAACTGCCTTACCCCGCTATGACCATCTCCTAGGTAAAATGACTTGTTGCCATTGCGATTTTGAGAAATTAAATTATTACCGTAAACAAAAGAAACTTGGGAACCATCCGAATTATATTCCTCCAACACCTGAGCATAAGGTCGATTGGCATCTATCAGATATCGTGTTTCCACACCATCAACAGTTTGTCCAACTCGAATACCATCTGAATTGTAGCGATAGCTTACCTGTTTTGTGCCTGTCGAGGTTACAACACCTGTACTCTTTAATCTATTCTCATAATCCCAAACATAAGTTGCTTAGTGGTGCAGAAAAGTCTGGAAAAGGTTGCTAGGCATAGAGTCTCAGAATGAGACAAGAGGGATAAAAGGGGCAAGAGATGAGATACTCAAGTTCCTCAACAAAAGATCTTATCCATGCCCCAC